>JAYKJM010000142.1:0-9682 GCA_035285385.1 Vampirovibrionales bacterium | reverse complement strand
CGCTTGCTGGAGGGCATAATCGCCAAAATGCAGCCATGGCCGCCTGGACTGCCTGGGCTTTATTTCAGCCCTCTCATCAGGCACTCTCTGATGCCCTCTGTCGCTTTGCCGGGGTCGAGCATCGACTGGAGCGCTTAGTCGTGCCACAGGCTGATATGGTCGTGTTCAATGATTCTAAATCCACGACGCCGGGGGCGACTATGACTGCGCTCAAGGCACTGCAGGAAGATGCCTCCCTTGGCCAGCGGCCTTTGCACCTCTTAATGGGTGGCAGAGATAAAAATACTCCCTTAGATGAGCTGGCTTTGCTGCTGCAACAAGCCGCCTGCCATTGGCGCCTTACAATTTGGCTGTATGGAGAGGCCGCTCAGCGATTTGCTGACGCCCTCCATCCGCTGGCAGGTGAGCATCTTCGCGTAAACTGTCGGCAGGGCTTTCAAGTGGCCGTCAGTGACGCTTTTGCCATGGCGCTCTCAGCGCTGCCAGAAAAGCCTGTGATAGTGCTGTCTCCTGCCTGTGCCAGTTTTGATGAATTTTCAGACTACGAAGCCCGAGGACGGGCGTTTAAGCGGCTTGTTTCAGAAAAACTTACGGCCTGATGGCGACTTTAAGCGCCTCACCGCGCTGCATCAACTCAAAAGCTCGCTTGAGATCGTTGAGCGGCAGCTGGTGGGTAATCAGGCATTGAGGTTCCAGCGCTCCAGAGCCCAGAAGTCTTGCGGCTTCGGCCACATCTTGCGGCGTATGATGAAACAAGCTTTGCACGCGCACTTCCTCGTAATGCAGTCGAAACGTATCCAGCCCAACGGTGGTGGCCGCAGGGCAGCCCCCAAAAAAGTTCAACAGCCCCCCTTTGCGAGCGAGCCATTGCGAGGCTTGCCATAAGAAAGGTTGCCCTGCGGCTTCAATGACCGCATCAAACCCGCGACCTTCAGGCGTGTAATTTGTTTTGATATCTTTGGCCCAGTTGGCAAAATGCTCGGTTTCAGAGGGCAGGGGCACCAGGTTTTGGATTTTCGAAAACGTGTGCGCCAGCATTATTTTTTTTGGATTTCGTCCAAAACCTGTGACCTCAACCCCAGACATCGTCAGCAGTTTACCTAAAATAAGGCCAATGGGGCCAATTCCTAAAATAGCCACATGTTTTGGCAAGCTGCCATTAAAGGCAACCCTGAGTTTTCGAACAGCACGGAGGCAAACCGCCACCGGCTCCAGAAAGGCGGCTCGCTCTGGTGGGCATGTTGTGGGAATTTTAATGGTGTTTTTGGCCACAATGGGCGCTGGAATCTTCAGAAACTGGGCGTAGGCGCCATTAAGCAGGTGCAGATTCTCACAGAGGGTAAACTGCTCATTGGCACAATAAAAGCAGCTGCCACATGGCGCTGAATTGGCTGCAACGACACGATCCCCAATGGTTAATGAGGAGACCCCTTCGCCCACTGCACTGACGATGCCGCAGAATTCATGACCAAACAGACTGGGCAGACTGGCCAGCAAAACAGGATGCCCCCGCTGATAGCACTTTAAGTCCGTGCCGCAGGTCAAGGCAACTTCAATACCCACGACAATTTCTCCGGCCGCCGGCTGAGGGTGAGCGGTTTCTTCGATGCGGGCATCTTGCGGTGCATAAAACATGGCAGCTTGCATAGATCTTAGCCTAGCATTCTTTAGGCTGAAACTTAAGCAAACGGCTCAAAACACGCCAACGCCAACGATTCAGTGTCTGGGGGCTCTTTTTGGGAGGTTTTGGCTTTTGTGAGGTAAAGAAGGGCTTCGCGATTACCATTGGCACCTGAAATCGGGGAAGGCATGGCCGCCGCACAATGCCACGGCGGGATGCTCTGGTGGATTTGGCAGATAATGTGTCGGGCAATTTGAAGGCGCTCCTCAGGCTGTTTGACAACCCCTCGAAAGGTTTTTTGTGCGGACGCGTCCATGGCCTCTTTGTATTCAAACTGAGGTTTCAGAAGCGCAATCAGATGCGCCTCAGGTGCAAGCAGAGCCACAACGCTGGGCAACACCCGAAGCAGCGAAATAAACGAGACATCAATGCAGGCAAACGAGATGGGGGCTTGCGCGTCAGCCAGAATGCTTTCTGGTGCCACACGGTTGATATGACAGCGCTCCAGCGATACCACGCGGGGGTGTTGACGCAAGGACCACGCCAGCTGGTTATAGCCCACATCAACCGAGAGCACTTGCGCCGCGTCGTGTTGCAACAGACAGTCTGTAAAGCCACCGGTTGAGGCGCCCACGTCGAGGCAAATACGGTTTTTAACGCAGATATTAAATTGCGCCAACGCGGCCTGAAGCTTCAGGCCGCCGCGGCTGACGAATGGGGTGGCGTTGGATGGGGTGGCTAGTCGCAGTCGGGGGTAGTCTGATGGGTGGATGGGTTGGCCGGCTTTGTCGATGCGATGATCGCCCAGAAAAACCTGGCCAGCCATAATGAGGGCTTGCGCTTGTGCCGGTGAAGGGCACAGCCCCGCCTGATGCAAGGCGTCGTCGGCACGGCACTTGGCCGCGGTTGTTTTTTTGGGGGGCTGCTCAAAGGGAGGGGTCATTTCTGAGGATGATACCAGAGGCAGGCTGAGCGCGTAAAAGAGATCTTTCGCTCGCGAGTGAAGCTTTTTTCAGGCCAGCCTTAAAGCCAAGGTGGTCAACCACTAGGGGCAATGACGTGATGCCCTGTTTTATTGGAGGCCATTCCATGCTTGGAACAACCACCCTAGAGGGTTTTGATGCATTCGGAATTCTCTTGAGTTCCTTTTGGATAATGTTCGCCAACTCTCATTTAAAAGGGATTGAATTGGGCGTCTTAGTTCCATGATATTTACTTTTTTTGCCTGTTCATCAGTGGGATTAGGATATAAATAAACGATCTCTCCTGAGCCTGTTGGCGCAGACGTGCTTTTTACACATATGCGTTTAGGTATGCCTTTAGGGCCCATCTCTATGCTAAACAGATAACCGCTACTAGCTCTCTGAGGGACACCTCTGTCTGGGTTATTCATGAGTGCTATTCTAGCCGCTTGATAAAGTGCCGCATGGCCTTCTCTCCTAGATTTATCCATTATTCTCGCCAAAATATTAGCGATCTTTCTTGAACTTTGAGATTCTCTTTCTCTTATCGCTGACTCTGCAATGGCGCCCCCCCCCCCCATCGCAGTTGCCGCCAAAGCAGGACCTGCACCGGTGAGAAATTCTAAAAATTTCCGACGCGGTATTTTTGGCGAGCCTTGCGCCCCAAAACTAACGGCAGACATCATGATTCAAAACCTTTCTGAAGAGTGCAAGGGGAGTCTAAGAAAATAATTTTTTTAATCGAAAAGCTGCCGTCAAACAATTCATTCTGAAAAATAATTCAAAACTCGTTACACTTTGAACGCGCGCCTTCAAATTCCTCCCTCCCTGAAGGGGCTGCTCTTGTCTCAGCCGCTTGCCTGAACGCCCTGTCTGCGGCTCACGACCGCCATACGCCACAGGCTTGATTTTGCAATAAATCTTTACAAAAAATGCCGCGCAGGCGTCCTCTAGTGAAAGGATATATGCTTTAGCGCATTTTCATTTGGCTCCCCAAGGCGTATAATAACCGTATAAGGTGCAACGCACATGATGATGCTACTTCAAGCGTAAGCGTTGGGTGTCATTGGGTCTTGTTATTCTTTTGTTGTAGCGACGGGTCGTCTTGAAAGGGTAACGTATGAAACTAAAATGGTTGGGGCGCAAGCTGACGTTAATCATTGAGTCGCTAAGCGATGGCGTTTCAATCGCCACACTGCAAAAAGAAATCGCAGGGCGTGTGTCATCGGTCGCTGCGGCGCCGGCGACTTTGCCAAAATCGGTTTCAATAGACTTGAACCAAATCAAGGCACCTGTTACCAGCGGCTATTCGGTGCATCCTGAAACCATCGATCATGACACGCTGGAGTTAATTGGCAGTATTGGCCAGGCGGCTCAGTGGTGCCAAGATCAAGGCCTCAAGTTGTCTTTGACTTGCTCGAGCCCTAAGTTGTTGAACTTGTTGCTCACCAGTAACATTCAGCATTTGTGTCGGCTTGAGCCCTTTCATTCCGCTTGCCCTCAAAGTGCGCTCTTGTCGTAAACTGGCAGGATGAGTCTCGGGTCAATCGATCAATCTGCCCAGAAATTGCTTCGCGTTCAGTTGCCCTCAATCGAGCGCGGCTACGATATTGTTCTTCAGCGTGGCTTGCTGCAGTCTAGCCACGCGCTGCAACACCAACTTTTGGCGCTGCCCAGACGACCGAAGCAGGTTTTTCTGATTTCACAAGAAGTTGTCTCGTCTCGCTACAGTCAGGCGCTTTGTCACGCGTTGGAAGCGCTTGATATACCAGTTTCAATCTATCTGCTGCCTCAAGGGGAGGATGCCAAATCCTTGTCTGAGGCCGAGGTCTGCTATCACGCCGCGCTGGAGTCAGGGCTCACCCGCTCCGGCTTGGTGATTGCCCTTGGTGGGGGCATTGTTGGCGATTTGGCTGGATTTATTGCGGCAACCTTTGCCCGAGGCGTGCCGTTTTTACAAATCCCAACCACGCTGCTGGCTCAAATTGATTCGTCCGTGGGCGGCAAAGTGGCTGTGAATTTATCTTATCGCCAGAGGCTGCTGAAAAATGCGGTGGGTGTGTTTTATCAGCCCCAAGCGGTGTGGATTGATCCCGATACGCTTGCAACATTGCCGCCTCGAGAATTGTTGGCAGGCTTAGCGGAGCTCACCAAATATGCCTTTATTGAGCAATCGGCTTTGGCGCGGCCTTTAAGCGACCAGAGCACCGCCAGCGAGCCCTCCTTCCTTGACTCGCTTGAACACCATGCCAAAAGCTGGGCAAGTCATCTGGATGCGTGGATTCTTCGTTGTTGTCAAATCAAGCTGGCTGTTGTTGAACGCGATGAAACCGAGCAGATGGGGCTTGATCCCACAGGGCGGGTTTGTTTGAATTTGGGGCACACCTTTGGCCATGCGCTGGAGTCCGTGAGTCATCATGGCCTTTTACATGGTGAGGCTGTTGCCCTTGGGATGCGACTGGCAAGCCATCTCAGTCATCAGTTAGGGTTATTGTCTGCCGCCTCTTATCAGCGAGTTCATCGTTTGCTTGATGCCTTAAATCTTGCCAAGGTATACCCTGCTCAGTGTTCGGTGGAATCTCTTATTGCCGCGATGCGCCACGATAAGAAAAATCCTTCCGCCGATGAAATCACATTGATTTTACCCCAAGACCCCTTGGGGCACGTTGTGGTTTGCCGAGATATTGCAATTGGCGATGTTCGCCGGACATTGTCTGAGTGTTTAAAAGGGCTTTAAAAACAACCAACAACCGTTATCAGGCAAGACGGCCTTTAGTCATATCACACACACACACTCTCTCTCTGGCTGTGACTGATGCTATAGTGACACGATGACTATTAATAATATCCGTCTGGGAACCCGCCACAGTGCTTTGGCGCAAGCGCAAGCGCATCGTGTTGGTGCCATGCTGCAGACGGCTTGGCCAATGCTAGCCCTTGAGACCAAAACCATGACGACCGTCGGTGATCGCAATCTGGAGGCTTCATTTAGAGAACTTGTTTCTCAAGGCCATGCGGGCGTGTTTGTCAAAGAGCTTGAAACAAGCTTGCTGAGTCGCGATATCGATTTGGCTGTCCATAGCCTCAAAGATATGCCCTCGGTTCAACCCCAAGGGCTAATGATGATCCCTGTTGGCCTTCGCGATGATCCCCGGGATGCCTTAATTTTGAATCCTGATAGTTTTCCAGATACGGCCAGCTTACTGTCATTGCCTTCGGGCTCAAGAATTGGGACGGCATCGGCTCGCAGGGCGGCCTTGGTGTCGGCTGTAAGAAAAGATTTGATTTGCCTTCCAGTACGTGGCAACTTACAGACCCGACTGCGCAAGCTCTCTGAAGGGCACTTTGATGGGTTGTTGCTGGCCAAAGCCGGCTTTGATCGCTTACCAGAATTATCCTCTCAATGGCGCGTTGTGCCCTGTTGCCCTTACCATGAGCTGATGCCTGCTCCGGCTCAGGGCATGCTGGCCGTGGAATTTCTGGAAAATCGTGACAAGGTCTTCTCCGAGATGCTTGCTCCGTTATTGCCGCCCTTAAAAACACAACTGTGCATTGCCGCTGAACGCGCTGTTTTAACTGGTCTTTCGGCGGGGTGCCACGTCGCTCTGGCGGTTTACGCCGAATTCGCATCTGAAGACGCAGAATCAGGTACTCTCAACGCGGTTATTCACGACAATAGTACGGATAAACTCTACCGGGTGAGCCAGTGCTTTGAACCCTCATTTGAGGCAACCTTGGATGCGGCACGTGCTATTGTGGCACAATTAAAACCCTATGCACCGTCTGCATGAATGGCGTCAAAAAAATTATTGGCTGATTGCTACCAGTTTCGCGTTTGCGCTGCTAACGTTGCCCAGCTTGTTGTTGCTATGGCGGCATTTGTGCGACTCTCCAGGGGTAAGCTGGAGCACGACGTTTATTGCAACCGCTTGGGATGCTCGTCTGTGGCCTGTGTTTGATCATCACTTACCCAAGTGGTTGGGTGACGTGTTGGTCTGGATAGCGTTTATAACGGCCGGCCTTTGCTATTTTTTTCAACTCAAACGCTCTTCATGTTTTCATCAGAGGACTAGCTGGCTTTGGGGGTTACTGTGGATAAGCCTGCTTGTTTTTGTCGTGCCCTTCGACTCGCGCGATCTTTTTGGCTATGTCAATCGAGGGGTGCAACTGGGGTTGCTCAAAATGAATCCTTACGTGCATCCTGTCGCTGAGGTGGCAAACTGGCAGCATCACCCCTTGCTGACCGATCACTGGCTCAGTAATCCGTCTCCTTATGGCTTTGCTTTTACCGCTTTATGTGGCGGCATGCTCTGGGTATTGACCCATCTCAAGATTCAAGCCCTGGGCGTTCTGCTTGCTTTTAAACTCTTGATGGCAATGGCTCATATTGGGGTCTCTGTGCTTGTGCGACGTTTGAGCCCACCGCAAGAGGCGGATCGAAATTTTCGGCTTGTTTTGTGGCATCCACTTTTATTGTTGCAGCTCATTGCCAACGGCCATAACGATGTTCTGATGGCATTTTTCTTGCTGCTGGCGATAACGTTAACCGCCAACTATTGTGTTTCAAGACCGCTGCAAGCAAACAGCATTTGGATTCTCCCTGCTCTGATGGCATCGATTCTCATCAAGTGGCTGACAGCAATTAGTACGCCTTTTTTTCTGATGGCTCTCTGGCAAGTACCAGCCGCCTGTCGATGGCGCCTGGTGTGGCGCAGTGGCCTATTGGCTTTTGCAATACTGGGGCTTTCAATGCTGCCTTTTTTGGCAACGTTTTCAGATATTCATTGGCAACTGATGGCCAACAATGCTGGCATGAGCCAACATTCCATTCAGTCTTCTCTTTATCGCATCGGGTATTATGTGGCGCACTGGTTTTTTCCCAGTGCAACCCCGTGGTTAGACCTGTGGCGTCAGGGAATTAAGATAACGTGCCTGGGCTTGTATGCGCTGAGTTTGGGCTGGCTCATTTGGTATTACGGCCGCCGGGTTCGTGAAAGTGCAACGTATGAGTTGGCTTGGTCTATTTGTGCTGCCTTATTGGGGCTTGTTTTACTTGCCAGTGGCAAGTTCCATGCATGGTATTTGGCCGTTATTATTCCACTGGCCCTAACTTTGCCCAGGCAGAGCCAACTTCGACAAGCGGTGATTGTTTTGAGTCTGGTTCAGCTACTGGCGTTTACCCCATTGCAAAATGTTCATGTCTGGAATGGGGTGTTGATGATAGCCACCCCTTTGGCGGCAGTGTTTTTAGCGCGTCGTCCAAACTCCTCAGTTTCGCAGTCTCTGCCCAGTTAGCATATCTGATTTATGTCAACGCCTCCTCATGCTTCTGATGATATTGTGACCCGACGACGTCAGGCGGGTGGCTTGCTAAATGCTGTCTTTGATGAAACTCTTACGCCGCGTCAGGCCATTAATCAATGGCCAACTTTACCAGGCCAGCCCGAGCCAGATCCCTCCATGGCTGCCGCATTTAAGTCTCTCTGGCATTTTGAAGCCGATGAAGCCCTGCAACAAAATACCGTTTTTTATCTGGATATTCAGCTGGATACCTTGTTGCTGATGGCAACCGCATTAAGTCAGGGCAAAGCGCTACCGGAAGAACTTCTGTTGCATTACGCACAATCTGAAACGATGGCCTCGCTTGAAAAAATCGATCCACAGGCGCCTGGGGCGACTTCCCCAATTGAATATGGCATTCAATCCTTTTGGCGATGGCTTCAACGTCAATGGCACGATTACAAATGCCATTTCAAAAAACGTATTGCTCACATAAAACAGGCCTGGGTGAGGGTCTGGAAGCCATTTCGTCGCTAACAGGTTTCTTTGGTCTGCAGATTGTTTCAGGAAGACTTTTGCCGAGGCCTCGCTTTCAGCCCATCAGCATCCAGCCTTAAAAAACAAGGATCCATCGCACTGCCCAACGTGACTAACCCCATAATGCGATGCGCTGGCGGCGCTTGGGATGCCTGATGAAGAAGCCCTTCAATAGAGCAGGTTAAATTATGCTGCTGAGACATTAAAAGTCTCAACAATGCCGACTGTGAAGCGGTTAAAAAAGAATTATTTGCGGCAGCCATTTTTCATAAACTCCGTCGCACCAATCCAACAAAAATCAAAAACACAATCATTTAAAAAATTTAAAAATGATTCACTCGTCAGATAGTGATTTAAATATAGTAAACCAATTTATCTTGGGAAAAAGAGAGTTTTTTTCTGCTTGATGAAAAACACTTGGGTACTCAGCTTAAAAAAATCAGCCCAGAGTTGAAGAATTTGAGTGTTGACTTTTTAGGAGGCGATTTTTTTTGCATTTTAATACATGACGCAAGCCACGTTTCGTCGGTGGATTAAGCTTGTCATACCCAAAATCATAAAACCATGATCACACTGATTTAAAATGATCATAAGCACCACACCCCTTCTTTAATAAAAAGAGCTTATCATATGGAACGATGCTCAAGCGGATAAAATTCCAATTTTAGGAATACTGTGAATAATTCGTAACAAATGGGCTCAATCTCACCGTGTGTTTATGCTACCGTTACCCTGTTCGATTAGCATCCTGGAAGTGATCCGAATGGTGAGGAGGCCGCCTCGAAAGCGGTTGCCCCGTAAGGGGTTGCAGGTTCGACTCCTGTCACTTCCGCCAGGCTTTTTCAAAGTGTCCATATCAGAGCGACTCGACGTATGCCCAAGTCATTGATTACGACACCTCGTAAAATCTTTATGTGGGATTGGCTGAGTCACAACAAGCCTCGAATTGGCTTATTGACCAGTGTATTGGCCGTGGCTCTCTTTTTTGCGGCTTGCAAACCGCAGCAGGCTCTGCGGCAGGGTTCAAAATCCCTCGACCCTGCTCAAGGCAAACTCATTACGCTAAATCTTGGCAGTGAACCGCCGACTATTGATCCGGCTCATGTGACGGATCTAAGTGGCTTTAATGTCTTGAATAATTTAATGCGTGGTCTGGTTCAACTGAAAACCGATTCGCAGGGGGTGATGCACGTGGCGCCTGCTGTTGCGCGTCGCTGGAGGGTCAGTCCTGATGGGCGCACTTTAAATTTTGAATTATCTCATAGCGCGCGCTGGTCTGATG
>JAYKJM010000141.1:0-8329 GCA_035285385.1 Vampirovibrionales bacterium | reverse complement strand
TTGTTTATATATAAATATATTCACAAAAAGTTACAACAGGATATCAATACGCAATCGCGCTCGAATAAATGTTTTTTTTATAATATACACAAAAAGAGATGAGAGTCTTCCCTTTAATAATCTCTATGTTTCAAAAATGACCCTTGTAAGCGAGATTGCCCAAAGGCGATTTCAGGCTAAAAATTTGGTGTTCCCCCCATTTTAAGAGAGAGTGTGCCATTCTGGAGGATAACCCTATGTCCGTTCAAGGTTACAACCCTTATCAATATCAACAGTCAACGCAGCCATATGGCGGCAGCCCCTATGGTGGCGCCACGCCGTATATGCCTCAAATGAGCCCATTTTTTGGTGCAAGTCAGCAACCTAGCTGGGGACAGTCTTCCTGGGGCCAGCAGCCTGGCTTGGGACAGTCTTACTGGGGCCAGCAGCCTGGCTGGGGACAGTCTTCCTGGGGCCAGCAGCCTGGCTGGGGACAGTCTTCCTGGGGCCAGCAGCCTGGCTGGGGACAGTCTTCATGGGGTCAACAACCCGCATGGGGGCAAATGCCCTGGAATCCTTGGGGCGGCGGAGGCGCCGGCGGAACCATTAACGTCAATGGCAAGAAAACAACCGTCTCTCATGCCGACATGCCCACATTGACTTACCCCATTAAAGCGCGCGACTTAAGAGACGCCTTTGCCAATGCAGACGGCAAATTGGATCAGTATGGCGATCTGCAGGCTGGTAATGGCCAACTAACCAGCTCAGAGCTTAATCGTTACGTCGACACCTTGGCCACTCAGCTTCGTCAGGCCAGAGCGGCCGTAAGCGCCGACAGCCCCAATGTGGATCAAAGTGATGTGGATGCACTGCAAGCCACCTACATTGCAGCCCGTGCCTTGAAAGAAAATTTCAAGACAATCGCAGCTCTAGATAGCGCAGACGAAAATGGTAATGATCGAACCATTAGCGCAGATGATGTTGCGGCGGCCTTAAATCTGGATCGTGACAATACCACCCTGAGCTTCAAGGACGCTGCCAAATTACTGGGTGATCTGGATACAACAGATAGCAATCTGGAAACAGCCATTAACTTAGAGGAGGCCATTGATGCGCTCAAGGAAGCCGATGCTCCCGGAAAATTTGGCACCAAAAATGGTAAAGTTACCAGCGCAGAACTTCAGGCCTCATTGCTGCAAAAAGCCCAGATGCTCAAAACACAGAATAATATGCTCGATGACATGAGTAAAGACAATGCTGATTTCGAGGAACTTACGGACTCGGTCAATAAGTTAAAGCAAGATACCGCACTCCTCAATACCTTGATTACGAATTTTACAGTAATTGCAGGTGCTGACGGCTACCTGACCAGCGCCGAGCTCACAACGCTTGCAGGTAAAGTCACTACGGGTACCGGCGAAGGCGCTGGCAAACTGTCACAAGCCGATATTGACAAAGCCAAGACCGATGCGACAGCCTGATACAATTCACGTTAAGTTATTTTAGAATAGCTGTCTAAAAGCCCTTTGATACTTGGTATCGGGGGCTTTTTAGTCACTACTGGTGCCTTAAAATAGCATTTTCTATCCTATTGCTACTGTTGCCCAGCCATAAAAGAAACGGTTGTTTTTTGAGATCTTTAAATTAACAATACAAGAATTGTCGTTGTCTTTTTTTTGGGGACATCGCCTGCCATGGTGCCTTCGTCTTTAGGTAAAGTGGGAATTCCCACCGAAATCCCAGCACAGATTCTCACTCGTTTTCGGCGCATTTCTCTGTTTAACGCGCTGAGTGATGATGAAATCCTTGCCATGTCTGCAAAATTTTCACTGCAGCGCTTTGATCGCGATGCTTTTGTTTTTTATGAAAACGATCTACCAAGCGAGACGGGCAGCCGAGTTTATTTTGTCACCGAAGGCTGTGTCAAACTGGTCAAAATTGCCACCGATGGTGAAATGGCCATTTTACGGCTGGCCACCGTCGGCGAGTTTTTTGGGGTGGCAGGGGCACTGACCAACCGTCCGCTGCCTTTTTCAGCCGAGGCACTCACGCAGACAACCCTCCTAAGCCTTCCTCGAGACGCCTTTGTGAGCCTCGTCAACCAGCATCCTAAAATCGCCTTGGATATGTTGGTCGCCTTGGGCGATGTGCTCTGGCTTCATTATGAAACCCATAACCAGGTCATTAAAAAAGCGGACGCCCGGGTTGGAAAAATCTTGCTCTACCATTTAACGCGTGATGGAGCAATTGAAGTAGCTGAGGGTCTTCAGCTGAAGTTACCGCTGCCGCACGACTACATTGCCAGCATGACCGGTATTGCCTATGAAGAATCGGTAAGAATTATTAGCCGCCTCAAAAAACAATACGCCTGCATTCACTATAGTCGGGGCGGAAAAATTGTTATTACCAACCTTAAAGCCTTACGTCAACTTGCCGATGCCGGTGATTCCTTTGGCTGTTAACATCAGCAGGCAAATTAGGGGACTTTATAAATCCGGATTTCTGGCCCTGGTCGCTCCACATGATCAAGTGTGCTAAAGGGCATATAAAAAGCGTCAATGGCATTGAAAGCACTTTCAGGTGGCTGAAAATACCCGTTGACCATAGGCGAAAACGTTGCCACTCGAGGGTAGATGGCCTCAATGGGGACGAGCTCAAAAGAGGGTGTGCTAAACAGCGTCAGTGGTGACACCGCCAAGGCAAAATATCGAATACCCAGCTGTCGCATCATCGCAGGATCTCGATAACTTGAAAGGTTGTATTCACGGTTATTATTGATAATTTTACCCACCATGGGCGGCAGCGGCGAGGGTGCAAACCCTCTGCCGTTTGTCGCATGCCCAACCTGCTCCTGTTGGAGGGGGGTCAAAAAATATTTATCCACCGTGTTGGGCAAACTCAGATGCGCCAAGCCCATGCCAATGCCCACGGCCTCATTGGGTTGCAGATGCTTGAGCAGCCATTGTCTTGCCAGAACGCGGGTATCCGGTGTGGCTAGCAAAGCTGAACATTTGAGGCTCATCCAGAGCGAAGGGCCGACCGTGGCCAGTATAAGCAATGCCATTACCGCTTGGGCAAGGCGCAGATTTATCGTGTATTTCTGCATCCATTGCCAGAGTTGCCAGACGCCAAGTGCACTATAAACAACAAAAATCGGTAACAGCACAATAATGTAGCGCATGAACACGGTCAACGTATTGCCTATAAAGCCGTAGCAGGCAACAAAAAACGTCAGAAAAGCAAAATGCAGCGCCCATACTGGTTTTTTACGGCTATCGGATGCGCATGCACACCACAGGGCATACCCTGCCATACTCAAGACACTCACGATAAACCCCACAGGTTGCAAGCCAAACCACAGCGAAAATCGGGCATGGTATAGCCACCCTTTGCCCAGATTCATCAAGTGTCCCCCCGCCATGTGATCCATTTGATAGGCAAGATCTTTAAAAAACTGGTGGGTATCAAGCATTGCAAACGGGGTGCTGATTATAAAAGTGCCAGCGGCAATGCCTGTTGAGATGAAAGCGAGCTTGAGGGCTGTTTTGGGCTGACAACGACCAAAGCGACAAAAAACAAGCATTAAGGGTACAAACAAGGCCAACCCTGCCGGGTATTTCATGCCTGCTGCCAGGCCTGAAAAAACAGAAGCCCATCGCAGAGCTCGCTGAAAAGCGCCCTGACTAGAGGCAAAAGCCATGGCACTGGCGCGCTCCAACGTCCAGGCCAAAAAGAGCGTTGAGGGCACGTCGGTCACCCCAAAATGAGAATCCCGAACGTGCAAATAACAAAACCCCAGCAAAGCAGCCGCTAGCCAGCCCACCCATCGATTTCCCATGGCCATTCTTTGAGCGATCAGCGCCACCGGAATAACCGTCAGGCCTCCCATTACAGCTCCAAAAAATCGGGTTATTACATGAAAACTGGTTTGGTCATTGCCATAGAGCCCCAGAATATCAGCCGGGCTCTGAAAAAGCCCGAGATACTGCCCAACAGTATAAAAAGCCGCATAGGCGCCTGCTGTCATATAAATAAACAGGGATGGGTACTCAAAAAAGTGCGGATTCAAATCACACGCGCCTCGCCAGCAAGAGCCCAAGAGCCTTAAGAGGCTATATTCGCTAATATTCTGCTCATCAACGCGGCTCAGGTTGGGCAGACCAAAATCCAGCCCCCACAAACGGATTGCAAGCGCCAGAAAAACCAGAGCAAGTAATATCCCATACTGCTGCCACCAGGAGCGTGTCAAAAAATGTAGCCTCCAAAACACACCATAAATCGTCATTCAGGTAATGAATCCACCATTTTATAGAATCACGAGTTATAGAATCACGAATGTTAACAGTATAAACCGATGCCATTTTAGAGATCGTTTGGGGCCGTTTGCAACAGCTTTGTTATATGTGCAAAAAATTAGGCAAAAAGTGATCTTCACCAACGTTGTACTGGTGTTAGCTGCCTCTAGATTGAATTTTTGAAAGGTTTTTGAGCGCTATTTGTTTTAATGCTTTGATCGTGTTGCTGCGTTATTGAAACTTGTTGTGATAGTTCCCAAACCCCTTGTCTGACTCTTTAGCCTCCTTGCCTGGTGCCTTGCCTGTTGCCTCCCCGTCAACAGTTTCAAACACTCTGTCTTCTCGATTGACGCCCCGATCTCGCCTGGGGCTGCGATGGCGAGCAAATTGGTTGGGCGTTCCTTCCGTCAGCGCGACCCTGGAGCGGCGAATTGGAAAAATTCAAAATGATGTTGCCCGCGCACAGTTGAACCTTCTTGAGCTGAGCGTCGTCGGCGGGCGTTCTTGTTTTGCGTGGCTTCGAAATGGCTTTGCAGAATTTCAGGAACGTTTATTTGAGGAGCTCATCACAGGCATTGCATGGATTAATGGAAAACCCTTTTTAGAGCACTTTTATGATCGCTCGTTTGGGCAAAAAAATGCCAGTATTGCTCTTGCACCCAAAGTGGATTGGTCGCTCAATCGGCATCGCCAGCTGGGGTTAAGCCCTCTTGAGCTTTATACCCCCCATGGCGCTTCAGCCGAACAATTGCTCAAGGTTAAAGCTGGCCGCTTTGGATTGGCCTTTGTCACGACGCTCAGCTTGGTTTCTCTCATTATTCCTGTACTGAATCAGATGAAAACAGCCTGGCTTTTTCGGCATTTTCCAGGATTAAAAAACCAGTTAAAAGCATCGCAGAAAAATCCCCCGCCCGCCCAGACCACAACTGTGAAGCCATTGCCAAACACTCCAAGCACTCAAGGTATATCTAAAAACGTTTCTTCCGATGATGGCAAGGGTGCCAGTGGGCCATTGGCTATGCCCACAAGCGCGTTTAGCCTTGTATCCAATCCGTTGCGTTCAATGCCGCCTCAGCAGATACTCAATAAGCCTTTAAATGGTGGTTTTTCTGGTTTTGCTTCAACATTAGCGCCTCCCTACGTGAGCTCTCAACCTGTATTTGGCCACTCGCCCTTGACCAACGCGGTATCGCAATTGGGTCATCTATATAACAACGTGCCATATGGGGATTTAATTGGCTCAGACGTTGGGATGATTGCGGGACGGGGCTATGTCGCCAGTAAGCGCAGTGGTTTTGAAACCGTGGAAGTGATGTTTCGCGATATCTCATCTGATTATTTCTACCTCTGGAGCCTGCCTCACCTGATGGCTGCTGTGGGGCTTGGATTGTCTGCTCTAAGCGGGGTAGATGCCCGCCAAGATCCGGTTGTGGCAAGAGCCCTTCTAACGGCTGCCCAGCGCAAGCTGTTGCCCCCGTTATCTGAGGGTTCTTGCCAGAAACATCTTCTTGCCAACCTAGAGACGGTGTTAAGAGGACACCCTCAGCCCGCCCTGTCTCAAGCCGAGGTGTCCGCCCTTACGCGCCAGATGACCTCACTGCCATTAGACGAGCTTCAGATGATGCTTCAGAAAGAACTCCTGGCACATAAACTACCCACCGATCTGGCAAAAAGCATGTTGTCAGTCAGTAGACCTTACCTGATCAGCCACCATTTAAATGCGGCTGGTGCTCAGGCGATTTTAAGCCATCTTCAAAATGCAAGCTTCAAGTCCGAGCGTGCATTGTCTGACTCTCCAGCTTCCTTAATGCAGGAAGATGCGCGGCGAGCCTTCAAGTGGTCGATGGAGCTGGCTAATCCTCGAGCGCTTGCAGTGGAGCATCTGCCAAAGCAAGTGCAGGAGAGAGTCGAGCTTGTTTGCAAACGCAATGGCCTTGCCAAGACCCATACTGGGCTAAGACGTCTTCTGGCACTGCTCAGCGAACCATCTGTCTGCCCTCAGCTGCCAAGCGTTTTACTGGATGAATTGCACGCTTATGCGGATTGGCTGGATCATGCTGCCATGCGTGGCTTGAGTTTAAAAGAGGCCACCACGGAGGCCGTTAGCGACTTAATTCGAGACATTAAGGCCACCTCTCTTTATGATCGATTTATGGCCATTGAGCAAACAATGCAGGCTGCAGCAAAACAGAAAATCCTGCCTGAAAAGCTCTCTCTTAACGACTTGACATTTCGAAGTGCGTTTTCGCCAATTGCGAACATGATTTCAAGCCTGGAGCAGGCTCCTCAGCAGGCCACCGTTGCGCAAGTCAACGAATTGACAGCCACCCTGCAGCATCAACAGTTGTCTCAAATAAAGCCAATCGCACAGACGGCCAAGCGTTTGCTCACCCTGTTGAGCCCAGATCGACCCCTAACTGAGCTGCCCCAAGTTATGGCCAGCAAGCTCATTCTTCAGGCTCGGGAGTTTTCTGGTGAGTCCCACCCTTCTGAGGTTATGTTTTTGAAATTTTCAAAATTACTCTCGCATCTTCAGAGTCTACTGCCTAAAGACACAGCGCACACCCCTTTAATTCAGCGGTATTTAAAATTCCTTCCCGACTTTTTGCAAAAAGGAAGTTCGAGTTTTATCAGTGAGTCGCCCGAAAATTTAGCGCAGTCCATTCATTGGATTCAGCACGGGGGGCTTGTCAATGACCCTGCCATGGGGCGTTTGGCGCTAGAGCTTCGCCATAAGCTGGCAGAGAGTCATCGAAGTTACCTTGCCCCTAAAGCTGCTCTTAAAGAATTGGCCTCCCTGAAACGATACAGCCAAACCCTTCTCAAACAGATGGCGCGTCAAATGCATCTCTCTGGCGGCGTGATGTCTGATGTGATGTGGCAAAGCTTTCGAGAAAATCGACGCTTTCAATACTTGAACTATGCTTTTGCCCTCACAAGCTCCATGCTTGGGCTTGGGGTTTTGGTGCCCAAGCTTCAGATTGCCTTAAATCGCAAGCTGACGGGTCGAAGTGATCACCCAGGACTGGCTACCCTCGTAAATTAAGGGCAGCGAGTTTGTTGGTAGAATCGCTCTCAAGCAACCAAGGGCAGACCTTACTCAGAAACATAAACGGTGTCAGCGCCGACACCACTTGCCAGAGTAACAGAATAAAAAGCGCGATAATCGCCAAGATTGGATTTTCGGACCAGGAAAACACTTGTGATGTCATAATGCCGAACAACGGCAAGGCACTTAACAGTAACACCCCAAGCGGATAGGCCAGAAAAAGCTTCAGGCTTTTGAAAAAAGAGCGCCAAACTGGTATTTCAGCACTCACAACCAACGGCATCCAAAGGGTAAAGGCAATATATCCAAAAGCGATGAGCCCAAATGCTGCCATGATCATCAACAGAGACTGCGTGAGGTGGGCGTGCTCCAGCGGGGTGAGAGATGAGAGCATCACCATCAGGGTTTTTTGCATCTCTGGGGTTGTAGCGGTTTGTTTTAAACTGCTTACAGTCTCAATGACCTTTTGGGGAATTCCCCCCAAGGCGGCCATCGATTGATCGGCAAGCACAATAATCAGCAACACAGCCGTTAACTGTAAAACAGTACCCAGTAAAAACGGGGCAAAAAAACGGCCGACCCCAGGAATAAACGTCGCCAGAATTTGAAGTCCCAGCGAGCGTTTGAGCATGGTGGCAAGGGAGGCCTCGTCTTCTTTGGCAGTTGCCGATATGGGCGAATTAGGCTGGGTGATGCTGGCTTTGATACGAACCGTATGCGCCATCATGGCAAACCAGCCGGCCATAAATGCAATGTGCAAAAGTCCTAAAATCAGAAACAGCAGAAGCCACCTTGGCTCAAAAATGGCTGGCGCCACTGGCATAGATAGTCCCGACTCTGAGCTTGGCAAAAAGACAAACAGCAAGAGCAGAAAGAGCATCAAGGGATAGTAAAGCACTTGCAGGCGAACCGTTAACTGGACGCTCTGCATAAACGAATGCCAAAAAGGAATCAGGCCAAGCACGTGTCTACCAAGTTTGTGTTTGAGGCGCGTGGCGCCATACAA
>JAYKJM010000140.1:0-2512 GCA_035285385.1 Vampirovibrionales bacterium | reverse complement strand
CAGTCCTACAACCGTGGCGCATGAAAAAGCGACCAATCCTTACTTGTTAGCCTAGTCGGCTTTAAAAGTAGATGGGTCAGACGGCCAGAGGGCTTCAATATGCTTGATATTGACTTGCAAGAAGGGTGGCTTTTGAACAGGATTACCCGAACGATCACAGACGGTAACATCCGTCATGGCCAGGAAATCCTTATCGCTATGCAATAATGCCGTTAAGCGCCGGGTACTTTTACCCACCCGAGTGAGATAAATTTCACCCTCCAGCTGAAGGGTGTTCGTTATCACGATCACCCGAATCACTTCAGCATGGGAATTGGATTCATTTATGTTGATATCGTTCATAGTGCTAATATAAGGCAAGGCTTTAGCGTTGTCATCCCTTGCCTGCTGGCAAGATGTGCCTGAATTGTTTTTTTGTGACCGTCTGCTTGAAGGGCTTGCATCGGGTGTCTCTGCTCTAGAATAATGATAGTCCTGATGTGATGTCTTGAGGGGTTTCGGAAAAGCCTCCCCAAGAGCAAGCCTGAAATGACTCCTCAAAATGCTACGCGATAACGCTGCTTCTGTTGAAGCAACCCACTCCCATCCCCTGCCTGAAGAAACCCTGTGCGTCAAAGTGCGGGCTCAGCTTGCGCATCAAAGTCGTCGCAGCCTGAGGCGTCTGCTGGCCAAGCAAAACTTTGCCGATATTGCCGAAATCATGGTCTCAGAACTCAACGCCAAGGAGGCCATTCGATGTTTTCAGGCTTTGCCGATTGAGCTGGCGGCAGAAGTCGTCACGCGCCTGCCCGAGGATCTTCAACACGCTTGCCTGGCCATGCTGCTGCCCGCTCAAATTGGTCGCCTGTTAAAACAGTTACCTGACGATGATGCGGCCGACATTTTGCAGGGTTTAAAGCCCGACATGCGCCGTAGTATTTTGGGGCAAATGCCGATGGATGTTGGCACCCAGGCCTTGCACCAGCTTTTGCTAGAGGCTCCAGATACGGCGGCAGGTTTGATGACAACCGATTACGTGCAGGTAAACATTGAAGGCACCGTCTCTGATGCGCTGGCTGCGGTGCGGCAAGCCGAGGAGAAGGATTTTATTTATTACTGCTATTTTGTGGATGCCTCTGAAACCCTGGTGGGCGTGACCAGCCTGAAGCGACTGATTGTGAGTCCGGATGACACGCCGCTGCGAGACATTGCCACCTTTGATGCCAAATCGGTTCTGGAGTCTTACGATCAAGCGCTGGTGGTCAACCTGTTTCGAAAATACGACAACCTGTTGGCCATGCCCGTTGTGAATCAGGAAGATTGCCTGTTGGGCATTATTACGCTGGATGATGTGGTGTACATCATTGAGGAAGAATCCACCGAAGATTTGTATCAAGCCACAGGGATTCGGGTGGACACCAGCGATGAAAAGCACCTGCTCAGTGGCCCGTCGCTTAAGGCGGTTCAGGCACGGATGCCGTGGCTGGCCATTACGGTGGTCGGGCAGCTGATGACGGCTGCCATTATTGCCCAGTACACGCATACGGTGTCTCATGCGGTGGTGGCTTTTTCGTATTTGCCCATGTTGAGTGGGCTGGCGGGCAATATGGGCTCTCAGAGCGATACGATTGCCGTGCGGGGGTTGGCGTTAAAGTTGATTGTGCCCGGTAATTTTTGGCAAAAACTCAAGCGCGAGCTGCGCGTGGCCTTGATGGTGGGGGGCACGTTTGCCGTGTCGGTGGGGGTGATTTCTTGGCTGACGTATCGGCGGTGGGAATTGTCGATATTGCTGGCCGCTAGCATTTTAACGGGGGTATGCGTGTCGGCAGTGCTGGGCATTGGGTTGCCCTATGCCATTAGCCGTATTTGGCGGCAAGACCCTGCGGGCATGGGAGCGCCGTTTATTAGCACCACGATGGATATTATTACCTACGCCACCTACTTGAGCTTGGTGACGCTGTTTATTGAGCGGATGATTTAAGCCGACCTCATCAAAAATTGCATTCAGGCTGATTATTGACCTAAACGCTCTCGATAAAGCTGTTTAAGCGCGCGTGCCAGTTGTAAAACCTGTGCATGTGAACCACTTTGCCGCATAACGCCCCCCCTGTAATGGTATTGGTTTTTAAATCCATTTTTCTCTTGGTTTTTAAAACCTTGTTTGTAACTGGGTCACGTCTTAGCTCCCAAGGATTTATCGGAATGTATGAAGAAGCGCTCTCTGACGAAGTGTGAATAAAAACAGTATTCTCATCTGGATTTTCTCTATCAAGATGCAACGGGATTTCTAATAAGAAACCATCTGGATGCTGTGCTTCAATCTGTTTGCAATTAGTACCCTGCCACTCCCATTCGTTTAAGTTTGTTGTCCATTCAGCTTTCGGTTTTGTGATACGACCGTTTTCATCTAGGTAGTGTCGACAATTAAATTGTGATAGAGTTTCTCCAGAGAGTCTGGAGGATTTTTACATGGCTGAATTGTCAGATGCACAGTGGGACAAGATCAAAGACGCGTTACCCGGAAAAAAATCAG
>JAYKJM010000139.1:0-15674 GCA_035285385.1 Vampirovibrionales bacterium | reverse complement strand
ACCCTTCTTGCAAGTCAATATCAAGCATATTGAAGCCCTCTGGCCGTCTGACCCATCTACTTTTAAAGCCGACTAGGCTAACAAGTAAGGATTGGTCGCTTTTTCATGCGCCACGGTTGTAGGACTGCCATGACCCGGGTATAGCACGGTTTCAGGAGGAAGTGTCCACACCTCACGCTCAATACTGGCTTTGAGCGTTGGCCAATCGCCTCTTGGGAAATCAGTGCGACCAACGCTGCCAGCAAAAATGACATCACCAGGGAAGGCCCAGTTGGCTTCTGGCACAAAAAGCGTCATGCCACAGGGAGAATGCCCCGGGCAGTAGCGCGCTTCTATTGAAAACCCTTTAAATTGAAGGCTTTGACCCGGCTGAAGCTTTTGACCCGTCACAACATCCTCCGGAATAGGCAAGTTAAAGGCGTTGGCCTGAAGTGCCAATCGGCTCACCCAAAAGAGACTCTCCTCGTGCATCCAGATGGGGGTATTAGGATAAACAGCCAGAATATCGGGCTGCCCTTCCACATGATCGATATGAGCATGCGTGTAAACGATGGCCGCCAAACTCAGGGTGTTCTCTTTGAGGGTATTGATAATAGCCGTTGGTGCTCTGCCAGAGTCAATCAGGACAGCCTGACGGTGTTCAGGGTGCCAAATCAGGTAATTGTGCACCTGAAACGGCCCTAATGTGTAGGTCTCTATGCACAAGCGAGAAGAATTCGACACGATAATATCTGGCTTCAATGCCACCCGTAACCTGTAACCAGCTTCATTATAAGAATTGTAAGACAAAACAGGGGCATCTATCTGCCTGCCCCTGTTGTCAGCAACACGTTACGGTGCAGCCACCCCCGCATGAGGATGGGTAGCATTGTCGTGCCAACGCGCCAAATCACTGATCTCAGCTTGGCTCAGTTTGTCACCCGTCCCACGAGCCATGATATTGCCGCGCGGGAAAAAACGACCCCGAGCCACATCGGCGCGTTCAAACGAGCGCACGCCAAAGGCAGAAACAATATACTCAACCACGCGCTCCACGTTAAACGGCTTGCAACTAAAGATATCGAAAAAGAAGTAATCTTTTTCAATAAACGAGTGAAACGTGATATGGCTTTCCGCAATAATGACCGTGCCCGTAATGCCTCGATCTTCAGGGATGAGACCGGAGTAATTGAAGACATAGGGCGCCGTGATTTTGGTCATGCCAATCAGTTCAGGCAGTTGATCCAGCACCGTGAAAACGTGCTGTAAATCACTGATCTTGCTGATATCGCACTGACGGCAATCCAACATCAGGTGGGGGCCAAAGCCCAGTTCGGGTTCACGCAACTCTGAATTGAAAGCCGCTTGCTCATCACGGTTGGCACTGAGGGTTTGGCTTAAATCGGCCTGAGTCATTTCCAGCGCTAATGCTTGTGTCAAGATAGCAGGAGGTGTCATGTGAGGTTACCTCCCGAGACTGGCAACGCTTGAGAGGACGTTTGCAGGTCAACAGGGCGCATTTCATGGGTAAACATCGGCATGGAATCATCAAGCCCGTGCATGGCCAAACGGATGGCTTGCACCGGCCCTGGCAAGACACGTTGGGTACGCTCATCAAACGTGCCGCGACGCAACTCAACCAGACTGCTGGCAGAAGAGCCTAATTGCTCGCGCATGACGTCATAGGCCACCATCGGATTACACGCATCACCGCAAGTAAAGAGATCCACAGCGGCATATTCAAGCTCTGGCCAGGTGTGAATCGTCAGATGGCTTTCGGCAATGACAATGACTCCACTGACACCATAGGGATTAAACTGGTGGAAGCAATTTTGTACCACCGTGGCACCACAGGCAACCGCGGCATCGGTCATAATTTTTTTAATGAGCTGAAGGTTATTGAGCACATTTGAGTTGCAGTGATAAAATTCGGCCAGCAAATGATGACCCAAATGCGTTGTTACCGCGGGGCCATGATAGGTGGTCATTGCCTCAGCCTTTTTCTGGGGTTCTTGGGTGTTCGTTGGAGCGGGGAGGGTTGCACTGGACTGGTTGTGGTCGCTCAGGCCGTTTTTAATGAGGGTCTGGAGGCCGCCAGGTTTATCGGCAACGGAAGTGGATGGTTTCAACTGGACGTGGGTTCCTTTCATCATGCCCCGGCTGGCAGGCTGCTTTTTTAGGAGACAGGCCGGGATAACACGACTACACGAAAAGCGCGCCGGGGTGGGTCAGTTTTCAGGTGACTTAAGCACAGCGTTGATTTTCTTTTAATTTGATTTCCATTTTTTATTTTGCTTTTTGACTATAAATCTATTTTGATTTTTTACAAGTTGTTTTGAAAAAAATCATTCTTAAAAAGATAAAACCCAAACCAAACAAAAAAATGTATGAGACGGGCAGACGGTAACAAAACGTTGAGAACAATGAGGCAAAAGCACGGTGTAAAAAAACACCAATGGGCTCGATTTTATCAAACCGTCCCCAGAATGCAAGCATTTATTTATCGATAAAAGTGATTCATAACACTGAATCAAATTACGATGCCCAAAACAAATAGTATTTAGCCTTTTCCTAGTTGAATTCCAAGTTTTTGAGCTTGTTTTACCAGAAAATTTTGGGCTGTCATTTTGAAAATTTCTTCTTGAGACTCTTGGGCAACCTTATTAACAATATCAGGTTGAATTTTCTTTAAAAATTGTCCTATATAATTTGAAACTGCTCCCTTGCCTAAAAACCAACTGGCAGGACCTAATGCCGCTGCAGCCATAACCGGTGCAATATGTAAGCCTGCACCCACTGCTGCAATGCCAACGGTTAATGCCATTAGCCCGGAGGTTATGAAATTTTGCTCTGAAGCTTTTTGCTCCTCTAAGGCTAGGTTTTCCAGAAAATCAGTATGAACCTGTTGATGGACTGGAGTAGCCTCACTTTGGGCAAGAAAGTTTTTAACAAAGGTATCAGCTTCTGATGGGGCAAAATTAAACCAGCTTCTGCCCGCTTGATTTGTAGCATTTGTAACACCGCGTGCGCCTGCGCCTGCGCCTGCGCCTGCGCCAAAGACGATATTATCAAGCCCTTGAAAAAAATTAACGAAACTCATACCTGCTCTCATGCTCCTTTATATGGCGTCAGGCCGCTGTGACCGCGCAGCGTTGGCTGCGTAGTAACACCCTGAATCTAACGCATCCTGTGATTTAAAAACACGCCCTCACAAGCCTGTGCCTGCGTCGTGCCAACTCTGTAAACTCCGATGTCCTCAACAGGATAAACGTATCCACGCACAGAAATGTGCGCATTTTTAACAAATTGTAACAAGCTGAGACCTATCCGGGCATTAGGGCACTGCATCCCCGGTCTGCAACAGAGGCGCCAACGCTTCACGAGAAGCCACACCGCGATGAGAGGTTTTTTCCCAATAAAACTGTCGCCGGGGTAACAGCGCCATTTGTGCCATCACCCAAAACATGACAGGCAACCAGAGCAAAGGCATGTAAACGCCCACAACACCAGCCCAGCCAATACATTTAAGCCACGGCCGATGGTAAAAACGCCGAATGGCCGCAGACGTCGATAACAAGAAAAAGCAGAACAATAACGGCATAATGACGGCCGTACTCAGAATCTTCTCCTTCATGGCATGACCCGCAAGCAGCTCCCATCCCATCAGCAGGTAATCTGAAATGACCCATAACGGAAACAGAAACTGGGTAAAATAGACCAGCATGTCTAAAATAACCCGGGGGTGTTTGTGGATTTCTGAAAACATTCTGGGGGCATACATCAGGTAGCGAGACAGCGAGCCCTCGGCCCAGCGAACACGTTGGCGAATCAGGGCACCAAAGGTTGGCACCGCCTCTTCCAAGACCGTGACTTCAGGCGCAAAGCGAATATCCCAGCCAAAAACGTGCAATTTGGTCGATAAATCCAGATCATCGGTCACGGATGACTCGGTAAAGCCGCCCACCGAATCCAGAGCATCTCTGCGAAGCAAAAACCCATTGCCTCGAATCTCAACGGCACTTCGAAGGGCATCTCGGCCACATTGCAGCTGCGCATCCAGCGTGTACTCGTAGGCCTGAGCCCGCGTGAGTAAATCTTGGGTCTCATTGATAATCACTTTTCGAGCCTGAACAGCGGCCACATCAGGCTGCTGCAAATAGGGCATCAGCTGACTGATAAAATCTGGTGCAACCAGGGCATCGGCATCAAAAACAGCAATGACGTCACCGCTGGCAAGCGCCATGGCCTCATTAAGGGCGGCCGCTTTGCCGGGCGTGCTGTCTGCCTTTCGAAACAGCACCTGAAACGGCACCGGCTTGGTGGCCAGTCGATTGGTGGCCAACAAACGGCGTAAAATATTCGGGGTATCATCGCTGCTTCGATCATCAATCACGATGAGCTCTAAGGCGGGATAATCGAGCGCCCACACCATACGAACAGCCGCCTCAATGACGGATTCTTCATTGCAGGCGGGAATGAAAACCGAGACCTTGGCAGGGGGCAAAATGTTTTTATTATTCGGGGACAGATATAATTTTTCGGGCGCCGTACGCTCCGCCTGGGCGGGGTAAAGTGCTTGCAAAGCAGACGTTTGGGGCGCTTCAGGCGTGTATTTTTTACATAAGCGATCTTTGTAAAAGCGCTGAGAGATTTCCCCCAAACCAAGCATCAGCGCGTAAATAATCATAACCACAACGCTGATAGCGGCCATAGATAGCATGGGAAACCAGCGATCCAAGGCGATCACAAGCCCCCAGGCCACGGCCAGAACCACAATAAATAGCCATCGAACAGAGTCCATGCGGCTCATTCTATAGCAAACGTGCGTTCAAATGCGACCTCTCTCTAAAAACGCGCTATCCAAAACACCGACGCAAACCATGGGATATGGGCTTTTAAACAATGTTTAAAAAAGTCTACCCCAGACGCCCTACAACAGGATAAACCCCCAGTTGATACAAATAAACAGTATCTTGAGCCAATAAATCTAACAGGGGAAGGCTTGAGGCTTCTGACAAATCTCCCTCCGCATCCAAATGAAAGTGATATTGCCCCAAATTCTGCCGCGACGGGCGAGATTCTATTTTGGTCAAGTTGATGGCCGCATTTTTAAAGTGCGTCAACACATCGGCCAGTACGCCAGAGCGATCGCGCATGGCCAGACATAAACTGGTTTTTTTGGGGTGATTTTCCGTTAGTGTGCGCAAAAAATCATGGACTTTGCCGTGCGTGTTAGCCCCTCTCACCAACCAAAAGCGCGTCTGATTATCGGGGTGGTCACTGATATCGGCCAGGGCAATGGTTAATCCAAACGCACGGGCGGCAGCTTGGGAGCCAATGGCGGCAAGGTTTTCGTCTGGCGTTGCCTGCGAAAGGCGTCTTGCCGCATCAGCCGTTGATTTTGTCCACTCCCAAGTCACGTTGGCTCCAAGGTGAGTCACCAGCCTCTGGCGACATTGCCCTATGGCCTGTGGGTGCGATAACACGGTTGTAACCTTATCAAGCCTACCGCCTGGAGGAAGCATCAAACAATGCTGAATTGCAACGCTAAACTCCAGCAAGGGTATTAAGCGTTTTTGCTGAAGCCCCATTTGAGAAATCACTTCAATCACAGAGCCTTCCAGAATATTTTCAACCGGCAAAACAGCCCAATCCAAAAGCCCCGCCTCGCAATCGGCCATGAGGCGCTCCAGGGTCGGCCGTTCTTGAAGCCGATAAATGTTTTCGGGGGCATCGGGCTTTTGAGTCAGGGCGGCCTGATGGGCAAGCCAAGTCAATAAATAATGGGCTGCCTGAGACGAATGAGACCCTTCTGGGCCTAGATAGCCCAACGAAAGGGTCAACGGAATAGAAGGTGCAGGCGAATCGGAAGATTGAGGTGTCGGATGCATCTGGAGTGGCTTCATGCCCATCAATACGGAAGCAAACAAAATTGAAATTTCAAGTTTCAGGAGCCTAAACAGTTTTTATACCCTACCATGCGCACAAAGCGATGGATTAAGGGTTTAATATAGACAGGGATCATCAGAAATTTGGCAGACATTTGGCATCCTGCATTATGGGACAGTGTGCAGGCAACAGCACGGAGAGTCAAATCGAGGGCGCATTTGAATTTCAGGAGATAGAGATGACGGGACAAGCCGCCTTGACGGGGTATCATCAAGCGCACGCGCCCACATTTTGGGAGCGCTACCAAACCGTTTTGCAACGATGGGGTAGCCGTGAATTAGTCTCTGGTTTAGGAAGTCAAATCGCACATGAAGCTGGCCTCGGTAGCGAGCCTTGTCAACTGATTAAAAGCGCTTCCATTATTAACCCTCAAACGGCTGCTAAAATTCAAACAAGTGGCCTTTCTTATGCTGATTTATTCAATATTGCGCATCAGGGGGTAGCGCCCAAAGCCTGGGTGGATGCTGATATTCGCGCCGCGGTGCGGGCGGCAAACTGGCAACACGCCTTTCAGCCCAATTCGGCCACGCGTGGTTTACCCGTGTGGGAGTATATCCGTCAGCATCCAAAAGCCTTCATTACTGGGCGTATCCAGAGCAACTTGGCACCCACCACGACGGCATTGGCCAGCGGTCAGCATGTACTTCTGGGCGCCATGAACGCCCTTGGCTTGGGGATGCTCGGCTACACCATTCTGGAGAACACGGTAAAAGGGTATCATTACGCCAAAAGCCAACAAAAGGATGATAGCCTGAAAAGCAAGGCCCAAACGGCATTGACTACGGCCGGAACCTTTATTGGGCAGTCTTTTAAAAATATTTTATGTTGGGAAATTGGCAGCGCTGGCTTTGCTATGGCACGCGGAGCCCTGGGGCTGAAAGGGCTTCCAGGCACCTTAACAAGCGTTGCCTTAGGCGGTATTGGCTCATCTCTGGCTTACGTAGGACTTTCGCGGGTCATTGCAAACCCACCGGAAAAGTCGTAGTCAATCAAGCAAGTTAGTAAGGCTACCAAAACTGGTTTAGATGGCTTTAGAACTATTTCACGCTGACCAGCGGAGCCACGACGCCTAATTCGCGCTGAAGCATTCTGGCCTTTGTAAAAGCAAGTTTACGACGTTTGGCAGCACCGTTGATAATAAATTCTGCAGCCGCCGAAAAATTGCGTCCAGGGCGACGATCGTCACTCACAGGTGTTGATTCCATGGCAGCCTGTGGCATCATCTGAATAAGCATATCCCGTCGCCTCCTTGCAAAGTGCTATCCGTTATATCCACACGTTTGATGTTTGTGTCACTTAAGCGTTGTTATTCATTTGAGTCTAGCATCGGGCGTTAGCTGCCTCGTTGCATCAAAAAGATGCCATACCATGAAGTGAGACCTTCAGAGTGTATCGGGTTCGATGAGAAAATCTTGAATGCCACTTTTCTGAGTTTACAAAAGTTTAGACTAAACGAATGAGACAGCCCAATGACACCGCCGGTCGTTATACATGGTTTTGGCTAACCGAAACCCCTACCCAAGAGTGGCTGCCCTGCCAAGCAGAGGTGACGACTCCTGCGCTTATGCTCGGGCTGAGTGTCTATAGCAGCCTGAACTGGCCAGCACGTTTTGACTGGTTTGAGCAACACTGGCAACGTTTAATGCATCATGCAGGCTATCTTGGGTTTCTACAAGGCCAAGGTGCTCAGAATAAGCTACGTGAGCAGGCACTAAATGTTTTCAACCTCATCAATCAGTTGTCAGAGAAAGCCCAAACACTTCGGCTAACTTGTGTCCCCATTATCAACGCTTTTAGCGACTATTTGAGCAGCGATTTTCAGAAAAATGGCATGGCTCTTGGCATAAGTTTTCGCCCCAGGGTTGACACCATCTTGCCTCAGGATTTTTGCCATCAGGGCCTTCATGTTAAAACTCTGCCTTACGAGCGGCCAATGGCGTTTATGAAACATGGCGCCATTGCTCCTGAGTTATGGCAACGCCGACAAGCCAACAGCGATGATGTGATTTGGGTCAATGCATCGGCAGAGCTCACAGAAGCCAGTACCGCCAACATAGCGCTCCTTTTGCCAAATAAAACCATCATCTCGCCGTCTGCGCCGGTGTGCTTGCCTGGATTAACGGTTTCGTGGCTGGCAGACTATGCCACAAATAACCACTGGCAAATGAGATGGCAGCCGGTCACACCCCAAATGCTTTGGCAGGGAGAAGGACTCTTGCTGAGCAACGCCACCTGCGGGTTTCGAGCGGTGTCGCGCGTCGATGATTATGCGCTGCCATGGCCAAAAGACTTGCAAGAGACGGTCAGAATTTGGCAGCAATCGTTTCTGAATAACACGCAAACCTAAGCCCCTTCAAAAGCGCGCTCTATCCATAAAACCGATGGCAGCGGAACCTGAAGGGTTAAATCGCTTTGCTGCCAACGATCTCGTGGCCAGGTCACAGCCATCACATCAAAACGGATAAGCGCATCTTGCCAGGCGGGGTGTTGGTGAAGAAACCGCTGGGCTAATTTGATAATTTGACGCTGTTTGGCCGCCGATACAGCCATTAAGGCATCTTCTAAGCCTTGATGGCGAGAGCTGGCCAGACGGGTCTTGACCTCAATAAAGACCAGCAAGGGCTCTTGGGAATTTTGGCAAAATAAAAGCCTCTCAGGCAACCGAGAGGCTATAATATCTATCTCGCCATAAGATCCGGCGCGCCAATTGCGTGCCAGGATGGAAAAATTGTTCAGCAGAACGTGCGCTTCTGCCACACGTTCGCCCAGTTCGCCAAGTTGCTTGCGCGGAGTCGTGGATAAGGACTGGGGAAAAGTTTGAAAAGGGGGTTTTCTTGTCACAAAGTACGTTTAAACTGAGTCGATAACGATACTTATCTATTATGAGAACGTTTTGAAGGACATTTCAATATTTTTTCCAATGACCTTACGAACCGCATCGACTTCAGTTTGCACCGCTTCACGTTGCGTATCAACACGCTTGAGGTGAAGTTCCAGTGCTTTATCCATTGATTGCAGAGCCGCAATACGAGCCTGAATAAACTTCATTTGCGGAGATTCAGGCTCTAGGTTAGCAGACACAGAGAACAGGGTTCCCGTAACGTTTGCCAACTGAAGACGAGCCTGGTTAATGAATTGACCGGCAAGTTCCAAGTCACTCTTTCGAGCTGTCAGAATAAGATATCTTGCCTGGCTTGCAGCGAAACCCATATAAAATGACCTCTCCTACTCGCGACTTGTCCTAAACGGTGGGTTCAGGTAGGGGATGAAACATTAACGATTACATTTACGCATTCAGTTAACGGGTGTTAATTTCCAGAATTATTGGCCTGTTTGTTATTCACCGAATTAACATCTTATGAATTAATAAAAACAATCTAAATATAAGAATTGTTTTAAGAATTTTATTTGTAACGAGATATTTCAAACCAAAACGATATCCCTTATCACTCAGATAGAGATAGGCTCTTTAAATATAAGGATTTAAAGCCCTTCGCTCATAAGGATTTTATCTGCCAAGGCGCGGACGGCTCCCCTGCCGCCATCATACGGGGCAATCCAGTGGCAAACCGATTGCACGGCCGCCACGGCATCCGCTGGACACGTGGCAAGCCCCACTTTCTCAAGCACACCCAGATCAGGCAAATCATCGCCCATATAAGCCACTCGAGCCAGATCCACCTGGGGATCAAAGCCTAGGGAGACAAGCCACGATTGCAGAGTCTCCAGCTTGTTGCGCGTCTCTTGAAAAACCGCCGTCACCCCTAAATCGCGAGCTCGTAAGGGGTTGCAGGCTGAGCTTCGGCCGGTAATCCAGGCAACGGCAATGCCAGCCTTGAGTAACATCCGGATGCCATGGCCGTCTTTGGCATTGAAAATTTTCAATTCATCGCCGTTGGGCATCAGGATGATTTCACCCTGCGTCAGCACCCCGTCAACGTCAAGCGCCACGGCAATAATCTGGTTTTTGGGCAAAGGCTCTGGCATGCACGAGGTGCTCATAAACATTCTGAAAGAAAATCGTTTAGGGTCTACGTTAAGGTTCTATTCTGGGGATGAATGGGGCTTGTTTGTAACACGTCATGTTAAAAAATGGCATCATACTCAGCAATCTGAGCATTTTATTTTCTTGAGCTGCATTATCCTACATACAGCTCATAGAATCATCCGAAACGATAAGATTTTTAAAATTAAATCGTTAAAATCAATGCGCGTTATCGTGGGACGTTAAGACGAAATGACCGTACCATCTATTGTTCCGTTTTCAGGCTCAGGCCAAGCAATAAAAAAGCCAACAAACCCGCTGCCAATGACATTAGCGGGTGTACAACGCACGGCTAGCGATGTTTTGGGTTCATTTTTTTCAAGAGCGCCAATCATTGATAACGCGCATCTTGTTGACGCCTACGAGAAAGAGGTAGCGCGTCGCCCTTTAAAACCTGTTGAAGTTGCCGTCCTTGGTCAGGCATCAAAAAATTGGCTGCCTCCCATTGTGACGACGTTAGCCAGCGCGCCAGAACAGCTGATTGTAAGGCCAGATCGTGCGGCAAGCACTTTTGCCCATGTGTTTACGGCCACTAGTACCGCCATTGCTTCCGCCTTAGGGGGAATTTTTAAGCCTGCCCTAAATTTCTCACACCATGCTGTGAGCTCAGCATTTCACTTTGTCGCCTCAGGCATTACATCAGGGTTGGTCGGCCTTTGGAATGCAACGCTTGGGCATATTCCAATCATGCATATTGCATCTCATGCTTCTTCGATTACCGCGGCAGGGGCGACAGTCAAGGCGGCAGCGGCTACCAGTGCGATCAGCTTGGGTGGTATGGGTGCAGGCGCCACAATTGGGCTGGGATTTGGAGCTCTTGCCAGTTTAGTGCTCACCCCGCTGGTGGCTTTGGCGCAACACTTTCGAAATCGAAACGTCATGGCGACCATGTCTAGCATCTTTAACATGGATACGGATAATAAACGCACGGTATCTCCCAATATGCTCGATATGCGAAAAGAAGGGCCTTTTAACGAGGCTCACAAAGAAACAAGAAACAGCAAGGCTCATAACATTTTTAAGGCTTTTGCCGGTGGGCGCAGCCTGATTGATTTATAAGGCAGATAATAAAACCCCTCGCACCATCCTCACCACATAGATAAGGCTTTTGGTGATAAGGCTTTTGGTGCCTCAAGGGTTGTTACTGGCCAAACACAAAGCGATCGAGAGCCTGGGCGGCACCATCATCGTGAACGGAGCCCGTAACGTAGGGTGCCATAGCACGAACGTGCTCAGGGCCATTGCCCATGGCCACCCCCACGCCTGCCTGGGTAATCATCGAGAGATCATTTTCATGATCGCCTATGGCCATAATGTGCTCTGGGGAAATGTCATAGCGATCGGCAATTTGCTGGACGGCCGACCATTTAGAGGCGTTCTCGTGCATAATTTCCAAGAGGCCACTTCGAGATTCACACCATGAAAGCCCCGGAATTTTGGCGGCAATGGCTTTTACGGCATCAATGCGTGGCTGCGCATCAGCAGAGGTGTCAATAACAACCATTTTTGTAGGCGGTGATGTTGTATGGTGTTTGATGTCTGAAACGCGCTTGGGGCGAACACGCGCCAAATTGGCATACCATCCAGAAATAGCATCACTGGCCGACGTATAGAGCACATCATGCACATAGACGTTAAGATTCATCTGCAAGGGTTCAATGGCATCAATCAGGGCATGTGCTGCGTCTAAGGGCACAGGTAAATGATGCGTCAAAGGGTACCCTTGCGCCGTCTCTCGGGTCATGCCACCTTGGTAGGCAACCAACGGCGTCTGAAAGCCCAGGGCTTGGGCAAACGGCAAAGCTGAAGCAAACATCCGCCCGGTCGCCAAAACCATTTTAATGGCAGTTTCCTTCTGGATTCGAGCCAAGGTTGCCACAACGCGGGGCGAAAACAGCAACTGCTCGTTAAGCAAGGTGCCATCCAAATCAAAGGCAATCAGTTGAATAGACGTGTGAGCTGACATCTGCGCATTCTAACAAAAAATACAAACAAGTATCCGTTTTCAAGACAGTGAAATCCGCGGATCTATCCAGGCCAAAAGCATATCGGCAACCAGGTTACCCAGTACCAGTAAAATGGCCGACAGTATGAGGGATGCCATCACCAAATTAACATCGCCTTGCAAGGCCGCCTGATAGGTCAATGCACCGAGTCCAGGGTATCCCAGAACCGTTTCCACCAAAACGGCACCACTCAAAAGTGCGGCCAGCTCAAAACCAAACAGCGTAATCATGGGGTTTAGCGCATTGGGCAGGGCATGGCGAAAAAGAACCGTTAGAGGGGGTAACCCGCGCGCCTTGGCCATACGGACATAATCGGCATGGCTGACTTCCAGAAAATTAGAACGCATTTGCCGCTGAAGGCTTGCAATGCCACCAATTGAAAGCACTAAAGCTGGCAGCATCAAATGCCAGATAATATCAATAAGCTGTCGAGAGAGCGGCCACGTGAGTGCCATATCACTTTGAAGCCCCCCAAGGGGAAACCATCGGGTTTTAACAGCCACAACAGCCAATAGCAACGCCACCACAAATCCCGGAATTGCAAGACCCAGGGCACTCACTAACGTGAACCCCTGATCTAGCAATCGTGGCCACATTAAGCGAGATCGAGCCGCATTGGCAGAAAAGACACCAATCGGTATGGCCAATCCCCACGTGAGCACCATGGCCACGATATTCAAGAGCAATGTATTGCCGGCACGCTCAGACATCACCCGGATGACCGGCTCGCCCGACATGGTTTGCCCCAACGAGGGCGGCTGCCAAACATCTTGCCATTGCCCCGATACAACGGCGCTAAATTTTATTCCCACCAAGCTGCCAAGCCAAAGCAGATATTGCTGCCACATGGGTTGGGTTAGCCCAAGTCGCATTTCTTCTTTATGAAGGGCTTCTGGGGTAATTTGCGGATTTTGACGCAAGTTTGCCAAGGGATCCACAGGGTGTTTCAGCTCGAGTCGATCGAGCACATGAATGATGTGCCCTGTGGGCAACGGCAAATCTATCGGCCCAAGAACAACGTGGTAACGCATCAGGGAAAACCCCATAATGGAAACAACCAGCAACAGCGGCAGGGTGGAGAGGATTCGCTTGAAAAGCCAGGGCAACATAAAAGGTGTCACAGTACTTTCTTGGAAACAACTATTGTTTTTTAGAGCGCGACTACTATCTATAACTACATATATCATTACCAAATAACTTCATTAAGAGGCATCCTCTCTGGTGGCTTCCTTTGAACCGGTGGTTTCCTCTGGCGGCTCCATGGGCGGCTTCAATAAAAAAATCCCCATCAACCGAAGTTAAGATTGCACGAGGCACATTTTTTTATGGCGCGGGTTTTATGACACTACAAGGTTTGTGAACCCTCGCTGTTTTGTCAAACTATCATTTAATATTGATTTTGTTGTCTGGTTTTTTTATGTCTGATGCCCCCGCTTCTTTAACAGAGATTTCGAATAAAGTTCGCCCCATTTGGCTTGCCCCCTCAGCCAGTGATCACCTGTTTCTGGCCTGCGTACATCGCTCGCTGCAAGAGAGAATTGGCAATCTTATGCTGGATTTTGAAACAAACGCTTTTGCCGATGCCGCCGCAGAAAAGGCCTTAGATTCTGCTTTGGCACTTTCAAAAACCTTGTCATCCTCCATGGCCAGCCAGCGGATTTATCAATATTGGCAACGTATCAAACAGGACGGCGCATCAGACTAATCCAAAAACATGGCAAGACACACCCGTAACAGAAACCCCATTGACTCGCTTATAATAATGCCGTGAACTCTGTTTTAACCATACCCTCAACTGAAAGCCTCGCTGAAACCTGCTCCAAGAGCAGCCAGCCCTTGCTGCCCTTCAGGAGCTACAATAGCTTTTTAAGGGATATTTTCGGTGAACGCGTGGCCAAAATAACTCTAGATGCCGGTTTCAACTGCCCTAATCGTGACGGCAGCAAAGGTGTCGGTGGTTGTACCTTTTGTGATGAAACGGGTTCGTCATCTCGGGCGCAAGATCGAAAAAGTTCGCTCACAGAGCAAATGCGCGTCAATATTGCGCGCCAACAGCGTCGTTTTGGGGCGCAAAAATTTATGGCGTATTTTCAATCATTCACCAACACCTACGCCCCGGTTGAGCGATTAAAACTGCTGTATGATGAAGCGCTCAATGCCCATCCAGATGTTGTCGGGCTGGCCATTTCAACCCGTCCCGATTGTGTGGATGAGGAAAAACTCGCTCTTTTAGCTCAGTATGCCAGCCGGTATTTCCTGCAGCTTGAATATGGGGTGCAAACCTGCCACGACCGCACACTGGCATTGTTAAATCGCTGTGAAACGCATGCCGATTTCATCAACGCCTTGACGTTTACTCGAAAAGTAGCTTTCGAGGCAAACGTGACAATTCACGACTGCGCTCACGTTATTTTAGGACTTCCTGAAGAGTCGTGGGATGATATGATGACCACCGCCAATACGCTGGCGCAGCTCAACGTTGCGGGCGTCAAAATTCATCTGCTGGTGGCCATGCGTCATACGCCCATTGCCAAGGCCTTTGAGCAAGGGCAGTGGCAACCCATGTCTCGTGAAGCCTACATTCAAACGGTGGTGGATTTTATCGAACGATTGCATCCCGACTGTGTAATACATCGCATTGGTGGCAATGGCCACCCTCAGCATGTTGTGGCACCTCGCTGGCTGCCCGAACAGCGCCATAATGTGTTAAATTACGTCACTGCAGAGTTTCAAAAACGAGGAACCTATCAAGGGTGTCGTTTCCCTGAAAAAAGTTCTTAATGCTGCTTTGCCCATCACATTATGATGGCATTTAGCTTGAATAAGCGTAATTCTAATGAAAAACGGCTTTATTACAGCTGAAAAAGCGTTAAAACGATGGCGAAATCCGAACGGCCTCATCCAGAACGACAACCAGACGGCTACCGGTTTCAAAATAAATGCTTCGTCCCATCAGGCGCTCTTTAGACTCCCACAGGGCTCGACTGTAATCATTAAACTGGGTAACCCGGTAGGGCACATGGCGAGCTTTAGCACCCGGCGTCAGCCAGCCGCCTAATGTATGATCGCTGTGGGGGGTCTTCAGGTGCCCTTGAAACACAATGGCTTCGGTGCCCCAGGGTAAAATGGCTTCAAGCACACCAAACTGAATACTCATGACGGTGTCACGTCCCTCGGCCGGGGGTTCAATGCGCCTGATTGTGCCGCAAACTCTGGCGTTTTGAGCCACGGCCGTATCATTGTAGGCATCAGATGTGGATATCCGGATGGCGTGGGTCAATTGACCACAAACAGTGTCGCCTGCTTGCGCTGTTCTGCTATCTAATGGTGCACTTAAGGCGATGGCCAGTTGCGTGCGCGCAGGAAGCTCTATAAAAACTGTGTTTTGAGCCAGCGCTTTTTCGAAGCCAAAGGCTAGCCAAAACATCAGCAAGCCGCAGGCCACAAGGCACACACCGGGCATGAATTTTGAGAGCAATCCAAGCATACTGGAATCCTAAAAGGCCTCTTTATTAAAAGATAACCAGGAAAAGGGTAAGGCGATAGCGTGATGAAGATTTATCAAAAATTGTTTATATATAAATATATTCACAAAAAGTTACAACAGGATATCAATACGCAATCGCGCTCGAATAAATGTTTTTTTTATAATATACACAAAAAGAGATGAGAGTCTTCCCTTTAATAATCTCTAT
>JAYKJM010000138.1:0-7053 GCA_035285385.1 Vampirovibrionales bacterium | reverse complement strand
CTGCCGGCGCGCTACCCCACCAATGCTGAAAGTGAAATAGGTCAGCTTGAAACCTTAGCCGGCGTCGTGGATGTCTCCTGGCTAGGGTTGATGCTGCACCAAACTCAGCCAGATGATTGCCGCGCCTCTATTACCATACCAGATCGATGGCCGGATGGGTTTTTTCGCCATACCATTCCTGAGGGGCAATGGATGACACTGGGCACAAACCAGATGCAAAACGAGAAACATCAAACCTTAGCGGCCTGCTTGCTTCAGCTGATGGGACCAGAGTGGCTGCAAATTTTAGATAATCTGTGGATTGAGCCCTTGGAGCGAGAAGCACTGATTAACCTGTCTCAGGCTACTAATGGCCAGCAAGTGGCTTTAAAGTCTCTGGCAAGCCATCTGGTGGGGATTCCTGTGGTTTACTTACCTAATCATGTCATTCCGATGCATCAAGCGCACCGTGAGGCCTGTGGCCAGCCAGTAATCGTTCATCGTGTGCCTGGCTGTGGCCTTTTGGTCAGCCACGACCACGCAGAGGTTTTATGGGAGACCTTGATGTCTGCCGGATTATCGTTAGGGCTCAACCCCATTGGTGTTGATGCGCGCCAAAGCTACTATGAAAGCTTTTCTGGCTGAATTTTAAGCGGCACCGGTTTTAAGCGCACTCATTGATAAAAACACCGCTTCCAAGTCCACGGTGACGCGACCGGCTCGATTCAGCACCCCCGCATCAATGGTGCCAACCATCTGCCAGAAAGCCGCTTCATCGCAAGCATCCAGAATCAGGCGGTAGGGATTATCTTCTTGGATTTTAACAAATTCTGGCAGCATTGGTCTTAATTGCGCTTGAATGGCTTGCGCCTCGGGTGCGTTCAGCACCAATTCATATTGCTGATGCGGAGAGGCGGCGCGTTTGAGGGCTTGAGGGGTATCAATTTCTATGACCCGACCATGATTGAGCAATAAAATGCGATCACTCAAAGCATCGGCTTCCTCCATGTAGTGCGTGGTCAAAATAACCGTCGTTTTAGATTTCATATCCGCAAGCGTCGCCCAAAGCTCGCGTCTTGCGTGAGGGTCCAGGCCAGTAGTGGGCTCATCCAGAAACAACACTGCCGGTTGCTGAATAAGAGCGCGAATCAGGGCAACGCGACGCTTCATACCACCCGATAATGGCTCTGTAAGTTGATTTCGTCGTTGATAGAGCCCTTGTTGCTGAAGGAGTGTTGTAATTCTGGGTTCATATTCATTAGCGCTCAAGCCATGCATGCGGGCATGGAGCACCAAATTTTGCCAAAGCGTTAAATAACGGTTAAATTGATTATTCTGAAACACCACGCCCAAACGAGCACGCGCCTGACGAGCCGATTTTTGAATATTAATGCCATCCAGCCAGGCTTGCCCAGAATCTGGGCGTGTAATACTGGTTAAAATCTTTAAAAGCGTGGTTTTTCCTGCCCCATTGGGACCCAGAATCGAAAAAACCTCGCCTCGCCTGACTGAAAATGAAACCCCCTTCAGGGCGTCAATAGCGTGCTCACCGCGGCCAAAACGCTTTTTTAAATCGTTCGCGCAAAGCGCCTCAAACGACTCAGCGGCAGCGGGCAAATGAACAGGATCTAGCAAGCTCATAAGGGTTACTTCTATCTTCTTTAAAACGACATCTGAACCGTGAGGATGATATCAAAACGCCACGTTAAAAACCGCATCGATTGCTGTCACGTTAAACGCATCAGAGTCTAAAATAACGTTACAAAAAAGTAATCATGCTCTCGTCTCACTACTATATAATGGACTAGAGTACAATGTGCACTGAAAACTCCCACGCATGCAACAAGAGAGATCCCATTTTTTCTGGCTAAACTGGCATGAGCTACCCTACTCACCTTGAGCGACACCCTGTCATCGCCGCTGAGACCTCCAGTGAGGCGCGGTCTCTTCTGGCCGATGATACGCCAGCAGAAGCCCTTCAAGAGCCCAATAACCCCTTTGTACCACGCATGTTTATTCGTGAAATTGAGGTGGATAATTTTAAATCATTTCAGGGCAAGGCCACGATTCCTTTTTTCCCGGGGTTTACCACGGTATCCGGCCCAAATGGATCTGGCAAAAGTAATATTATTGACAGCATTCTGTTTTGCCTGGGCTTGAGCACCTCACGCACGTTGCGGGCAGAAAAACTAACCGACCTTATCAATCACCACACCAAGCGGCAAGATGCCATGGTGAAGATCACCTTTATCATGAACGATGATCCAAACCAAAAGGATCCGATCGCTTCTGCCCAGACAGTTGATACCCCTTTGGCTGACTCAAAAAATGCTCCTGACAACACCTTGAGCGTGGCCAGACGCATCAAGGCCAGCAAGGCGGGCTACAGCAGCACGTATTATCTCAACGATCATCCTGCCACGCTGGGTGAAGTGCATGAGCGTCTTGCCAAATACCGTGTTTCCCCGGGCTGTTACAACGTTATGATGCAGGGCGATGTGGCGGGTATTGTCAATATGTCCGCCCTCGAGCGTCGGCGCATCATTGATGAGTTGGCTGGCATTGCCGAATTTGATCGCAAGATTGATCAAGCTGGAGCCGAACTTGCAACGACAACGCAAAATATTGAGCGCACCGAAATTCTTCGTGCTGAAATTGCCGATCGGCTGGCGCAATTGGCGGGTGAGCGCGACAAAGCACTAAAATATCAAGCGCTAAAAGATGAAAAATTGAGCGCCGAATCTCAACTGGACTGGATTAAACTTCGAGACCTTCAACGTGGGCAGGCCACCACTCAAGAAAATTTGGCTAACAGTCAAAAAGAGCAGGCCATCAAGCGCAAAGCGCAAAAGCAGATTATTCAGGACATTGCCGAAACCAGAGCGCAATTATTGGCTATTTCAGAAGAAATCCGCCGCAAAGGAGAAGATCAGCAGCTGGCGGTAAAAAAGCAAATTGAAGGGCTAAAAGGTCACATTGCCCGAAAGGTTGATACCATTCGCTCAGCAGAAGCCCAACAAACTGAAAACCGACACATTCTCGATCAGCTCAAGTCTGATGAAATTCGACTTCAAGAGGCCATTGCTGCCATTGATGAAACCGTAGCGCAGCTCAATCATCAGTTAAGCCAGCTTGAAAGTCAGTACGAAGCCGAAGAGGCCAATTACCAGAACAAACTGAACGCTCTGGAAGGCTTTAGCAATGCCCAATCGCCTCAGACCCAACACCTCAACGAACTTCGTAAAACCGTGCAGCTGGCCACCGACGAGCTGGCAGAGCTGAATCGGCAAAAGCTTGATTTTGAAGCCGAACTCCTGCGTCTTCAGGAAGGCTTCCGATTTCAACAACAGGTCATGGGGCAACACGCCGAACAATGTGCAGTTCGTGAAAAACGACTCTCTGAACTAAGCGGCCTCATTGAAGCGCTGAGCCATCAAAAGCACGATCAAGACACGGAGCTTACCGAGCAATCTGCGGCGTATAACCGGCTTCAGGCGCAACTCAAATCGCTGCAGTCTGAATTTTCCAAGGCGCAACAAACGCTGACCCAGCAAGAGTCGCGCAAGCGGGCGCTTGAAGAGGCCGGCGTCTTTAGCAGAGCCGTGGAAACGCTCTTGGATGCGGGGCTGGGAGGGGTTCATGGCACGCTTGGCCAACTGATGAGCTTTGAGGCCGACGTCGCCGTTGCCATTGAAACAGCCCTTGGCGCTCGGGTGCAAAATGTCGTGGTTGATGATGACGCGGTTGCACAACGTTGCATTGAATTTTTAAAGCAAAAACGCGCTGGCCGCGCGACGTTTTTGCCGATCAACAAACTCCAGCGTGCCCGCTCATTGCCGCTGCTGCCACGAGCGGAGGGGGTGTTTGATTTTGCCATTAACCTGATTCGCTATGATGCCGTCTATGACGATGCCATGGCATATGCACTGGGTGAGACCCTGGTGATGGAAGATTTGGTGTCGGCGCGAAAGCTCTTGCAAAAATATCGAATGGTCACTTTGGATGGTGAATCCCTTGAAAAATCGGGTGCCATGACGGGCGGACAAAATGCCAACGCTGGCGAGCGCGGCTTTGCCAAAGTGATGCTTCAGCGGCAACAGCTGGATGCGACTATCCTTGAGCACCAAAAAACTGTTCGCCAACTCCAAAAAGAAGGAGAACAAGCCGCCCGCCAAACCCAGACCATTCAGCAAAGTCTTGAAACCCTCCGCATAGAGCAAACAACCACGGCCGAGAAGCTAGCCGCCCTCGAGGCTGAATTTGCCACCTTAAAAAGCCAAGCGCAGAGCGCCTCCGCCTTAAAAAGCCAGAAAGAAGACAAGCTCTCCCAGGTGTTAACACCAGAGGCTTACGAGGCGCAATGCGCCAAGTTGAATTTCCAAATTGAGGCCGTCGTGCGTCATCTTGGAAAAAAAGCGCAAGCGCTTGATGGCTTGCATCAACAGATGTCGCAATTAGAGGCCGAGGTTCTCTCAGGGCCCAGTCAACAACTGGAAGCCTTGCGAAAAGCCGTGACCGATACCAAATTTCAGGTAGATTATATCGACACTCAGCGTCGAAACGTTGACTCCGATCTCAAAGCCAAAGGCATTGAACGTCACTATCATAACGTGGGGCTCAGTGATCATAGCGAGCGACGTGAGAAACTTCTCAAACAGACGATTGAGCTTGAGCAGCAAAAATCTCTGGCTCAGGATGAAATTCAGGCGTCTCAAACCCAGATGGCCTCTCTGGAAGCGCAAACAGCCCAGCTCAGCCAAGCCTATCAACAACTGCAAAACGAGCGCGATAGTATCCAATCAACGCTTTTACAGCTTGAAAACCAAAAAGCAAATACGGAGCGTCAATTAAACCAGCTCAGCGAGCAACAGGCCGCTTTTGAGGCACGTTTGCGTGAGCTTCAACCAGAAATTGAAAGCCTTAAGAGCTCATTAGCGCGCGCCATGGCTGAGCGCGGTGTGCTTGAGCCAGAGGCGATGGAGGCGCTGCCGGAAGTGGCCACCCTCCAAAAAAATATCGAGAGTCTGGGGCGTAAAATGGCCGCTCTGGAGCCGGTCAATATGCTCGCCGTAGAGGCCTATCAAGAGGCAGAAACCCGCTCAGCCACCCTAACCGACAAGGTGGCCACCCTGCAACAGGAAGTTGACGCCTTGACCCTCAAAATTGCCAGCTACGAAACGCTCAAGCGGCGTCATTTCTTGCAATCGTTTGATCAGGTCAATACCCACTTTCAGAGTATTTTTAGTGAGCTCTCCGACGGATTTGGCCAGTTGGTTCTAACCGATCCCGAGCAGCCTTTAAACGGGGGGCTGACGATTGAGGCACAACCGCGGGGTAAAAAATTACAACGGCTGGAGGCCATGAGCGGCGGTGAAAAATCGCTCACGTCGCTGGCGTTTGTTTTTTCATTGCAGCGCGCCATGCCAGCCCCCTTCTATGCTTTGGATGAAGTTGACATGAACCTCGATGGCCTCAACGTCGACAAACTGGCGAAACTGATTCGTCGCGAAGCGGATGGGGCTCAGTTTATTGTTGTCTCGTTAAGAAAACCCATGCTCGAGCAAAGTGATCGAACCGTGGGCGTCACCCAAAAACCGGGGGGAATGACCAAAATTACAGGCATTGCCTGGACCAAAGCGCACACCAAGTCGGCGTAAGTGTTCTGTCTCAACCTAAGGCCAGGGCGTTGTGCCCCCGTTCTCAATCGTCATCAAAAAAAAGGCTTGACGTCGCTCATCCCAAGGTGATTGTCTTGAATAGTTGAACTATCGTGTTGATCTATCGTATCGATCATTTCTTAAAGACAGGAATCACCTTTCAGTGTCATTTCATCCCACACCGCATCCTGAATCCCAGCAATCTGCCGCCGGCAAAGGCCGTGGGTCGTTAATCATCGTGGGGCTCATATTACTGGCCATAGCCGGGTGGGTCGGTTTTCGAATTTTTATGATGTTTAATCCGCCAGGGGGTGCTGCAAAGCGTTTTCAGATGCCGCCGGCAGCCGTTCGGGTAGCAGCGGTAACCATTCAACCCATGATGCGCACCTATGACACCACAGGCACGGTGACCTCAGACACCACAGTGACTTTATCGAGCCAAAGCAATGGTCAGGTCAAAGCGGTATTGGTCAAGGAAGGGGACAACGTTGGGGCAGGCCAGACGTTAATTCAACTCGATGGCGAAGAAGAGCACGCCAGCCTCAGGGCAGCCAACGCCATCTCTCGAGCAGAGCGGCAGAATATTGCCGTGCAGTCTCAAGAAATTCAACAAGCCAAAGCGCAGCTTGATGCAGTCAATTCCCGTTTAAGGCAGGTGCAAAGTGAATATGATCGATTTGCGGCGCTGCAAAAAGATAATGTCATTTCTCCGCTCGAATTTGAAGCGAAAAAAGCCCTTCTCGAAAGCCAACAGGCCGAAATGCGTGGGGCAAAAGAAAAATTAAATGCCGCCTTTGCTCGGCTGAATGTTCAGCGGGCTCAAGTGACCACCGCAGAGGCCAATGAGCAGCTGGCTGCTTCGCGACTTGAAAAATCCATCATCAAAGCGCCGTTTTCAGGCGTTATTGGTCAAAAAAGAGTCAATGTGGGTGCGTATGTTCAAAGAGGGGAACCCTTAATCACGCTAACCAGTATGCAGGCTTTAAATATTCGCCTTAGCGTGCCTGAGCGATACCTGCCGTGGCTTTCACAGGGACAGTTGGCTTATGTTCACGACTCGACGGGCAAGCAGCTTGAATCGCGCATAACGTTTATTGATCCACTGGTAGATGTCAACTTGCGTTCGGTGGCACTGAAGCTTGCCTTGCCCACCGCTCAAGCGCCACAACCCTATCGTCCGGGGCAATTTCTGGATGTGAATTTGGTGCTAGAAACCCATCATGAGGCGCTCACCATTCCTGAAGAAGCCGTCTTGAGCGAAGCTGGACAACGTTTTGTTTTTGTCGTCCTGAAACAATCGGCTAAAGCCACTATCAACAAGCGAGCCATCCGCCTGGGATTTCGAAAACCTGGCTGGGTTGAAGTAACCAAAGGCCTTCATGCTAATGATGTCGTGGTTGTGGGGGGGCTACAAAAA
>JAYKJM010000137.1:0-10536 GCA_035285385.1 Vampirovibrionales bacterium | reverse complement strand
TTTTAACGTGTCGTTTGCTTGGCTAATTCTGCAAATAACTGCGCATACGTCCAGGGTGGGCAGGCGGGTTTAACCAACACCACCCACGTGTGCCATCGCCCTAACCACCCGCTTGCCGACTCCTCCTGTTGCAGCAACTGCCGAAGGGCATGGCGCAATTGCCGCTTTATTCGGTTTCTTACCACGGCGCGTTTATCCACCTTTTTACTCACCACAAAACCCGCCTGAAACGCTCGGGTTGCTTCGCCTTCTCGCCGTGGCAAGGCCAGCACCATAAACCACGCGCAACTGTGCAGGCGCACACCGCGAAGCGCAGCACGAAATCGCCCGGGGGATTTTAACCGTTGTCTCGGCGCTAACATGACACTCCTTCGTCACACGTTGTCGCGCTCATTTTTAACATGAGACCTCGTGCGCCGCGTTAAGCCGTGGGGGGTGTCGCACCACCCGAGGGTCGACTAGCACCGCCGCCGCCGCTTGCACCAGAGCCTCGGCGTGATGAGCGCCCCCGCCGGCGCCGCGAGCGCCTTGGCTTAGCCACCACGCCTTGAGCATCGCCGCTGGCAGCAGTTGAAGCTTCTGAGGAGCTCATGCCCTCATCAACACCGCTCTCGTCAAACTCGTCGCCGTCATCATCGCCATCAAGGGCGTCGTCGGCAGCAAACGCCTCAGATGCGGCCACGTCGCCTTCGGTAGGTGCCGCCACCGCCTCAGACTGTTCAACACTGCGACGTCGAGCCGCGGCTGGCACGATATCATCTGCACCCGAAGACGGCAGAAGTGGTGTGGGCAACAATTCCAAATCGGGGCTAGAAAGTGTTGCCGTCAACGCCAGCGACATCGACGGCAGGCTCAGCGCCTCATCTAAAGGCGGAGTAAACCCAAATGGCAACCCTCCAAGCAGCGGTGGCGCTGTTCGGGAGGCCGTCACGCCAGCCTCTGATGAAGCCACCAAGGGTAGGGGGTCACCGCTCTGGCCAGGCACGGGTGCAAACGGCCTCGATGATGGTTTCTGAGCCCCACGACCTTGTTGCTGCCCTCGCGGTTGTCTTTCAGCACGGCTGCCTTGTGCCGCTGAATGTTCCGCCCGTTGGTGCTCACCCCGTCGCGGTGTCGTCGAAGGCGATGCTGGGGCATCCTCTGAAGCCAGTTTTTCAGCCTCGTCGCTGGCCTCATCATCATCCTGCTCATCATCAAGCTCTCCAAATCCTGCAGGCAAGCCGCTATGACCTTCAATCAGTTCCACAAGGGTAAAAATATCAATGGCCTTGGGGTTGATGCGGCTCAAAATGGCGTTGGGCTCAGGCGGGGTCACTGCCAGCTTGGTGCTCAGGGCAAAGGAAAGTTTAAAACGTTCGCGGATTTTTTCCAGAATTTGTTCTTCCAGAGAGGGCTCTTCCACATGGGGCGTGGCAGAGCGCGCCTCTGAGCGCTGACCATGCCCTCCCTGATGCATATTAGCGCGCCCACCCCCGGCAGACTGTCCATTATTGGCACCACCTGCACGAGACCCTCCTCGAGAAGCCCCTTGCGGGGAACCACTCTGGGTTGCCAGCAGATTGGCCGCTGAAAGCCCTGATTGAGCGCTCGCATTGGCTGGTGTTGTTTTCAGCTGTTTAAGGGGTAAACGCGAGCGCCAGCTGCCGCGATCCGAAGCACGTGGATCATCAATGCCTGGTGGTGCCCAGTTAAACTCTTCCAGCGAATGGCCGCTGCCATTGCAGGCAATGCACTGTTTGGCAAAAATTTCCATCAGAGATTGACCCTGACGATGACGGGTCATCTCAACGAGCCCCAAGTCGGTCAATTGACCCAATTGCGGCTTGGCTTTATCTGCAGAGAGCTCTTTTTCAAACGATTCCAAGATGGCCAGCTGATCGGCGCGAGACTCCATATCAATGAAATCAACAATCACCATCCCGCCCACGTTGCGCAATCTGAGCTGACGCGCAATTTCGCGGGTGGCTTCAAGGTTTGTAATCCGAATAGTCTCTGCCTGAGACGCCAGACTGGTGAATTTTCCACTGTTGACGTCAATGACGCAGAGGGCTTCAGTTGGCTGAATATAGAGATACCCACCACTTGGAAGTGGAACCTTGGTTTGCAGCGCCTGACGAATTTCACGCTCAACCCCCATGCCCACCATAATGGACTGGTTGCCTTGATAATGCGTGAGCTTGATGTGTTTTTCGAGTCGCCAGTTCTGAATCAACTGCTGCGCGCGTTGAAAACCAAACGGCGTATCAACCACAATTTCTTCAACATCTTCGGTCACGTTTTCACGAATCACACGATACAGCAAATCTTGATCGCGATAGAGCAACATCGGTGGGCTGGCCGTGTCCGCCAAGGAGACGATAGTCTGCCAGCGCTCCATCAGGGTTTCAAAATCTTCCTTGAGGTCTGCTTCGCGTTGTCCTTCGGCCTCCGTTCGAATGATAATCCCAACCCCAGAAGGTTTTACAAGGCTCACCAGTGCTTTGAGGCGATTTCGCTCTTGCGAAGATTCAATGCGGCGGCTGATGCTAATGCCACGAGACTCGGGCATCATGACCAAAAAGCGACCCGGCAAAGAAATATTGGTTGTAACGCGAGGCCCCTTGTGACCGGTTGGCTCTTTCATGACTTGAACCACCAGCCGCTGCTTGGGCTTGAGCCGATCGCGAAGATCGCCTTTACCCTGAACGTCACTGTTATGTAAAAACCCCATTTTGTCGCTACCCACGTTGACAAAACCCGCATCAATACTGGGGAGCACGTTTTCAACAGCCGCCAGGTAGACATCCCCTAAAAGCATGTCACCACGGTGAATGATAAACTCAACGGCTTTGTCTTCTTCAAACAGGGTGGCGATATTATCGCGTTCAGAAACCACTATTTTGCGCTTCGGCATAAGTAAAAAATTCCTCTAAAATGTAAAAACTAAAAAATCTAAAAAACGTAAAAGGCAAATCAAAGTATTCGAGCGCACCTAACAAAGGCCATGCACAATTTGCCATTGCAGCCGCAGGTGCGCTTTTAAACCATTAAAGGCGAGGCGACGCTTGGATTTGAAGTTTAAGGGGCAAGCGTCAACCCTTGGGGCAAGTACCATGTCCCCGACTGTCATAAAAAAACCTTTATCTGTTTAGAATGGGAAAGAGCAACCACATTCTGCCAAAAAATGCTTACCAAAGCGGCATAAGCCAACTTATCAAATGGATGCGACCGATGAAAAAGCCCAACAATGCCTTGGGGTACTGGCGCCAAATGTGACCATCACATCATGAGCGTCAGACTTCATGCCAATGCAGCCACAATGATGAGGGCGGCAAAGGAAGGCACTGGTGGTGGATAACCCGGAAGGTAAATGCGACATTTGATAGGATTCGCTTTTCGCCCATCAGTCACGTGCTTCTAAAAAACCTCAATGGCAGTTTTTAAAACACGAAACGAGGCAATCGCGAATAAAAGACTTAAAACTCTGATAAAAACCGGCAAAATGCCAAATAAATATTGTTTCCTTAAAAAATCTTGTATCTGTGAATAAAGAATAGTTTACCCGATTTTTAAATTTGTCTCAAGATCACAGCCGCCAGATGTTTAGAGAATCCTCTATCAGGGTGGTGCCATTCTTGTCAAACTGATCATAAGCTCACTGAGCGATTGCATTTTAAACGCCTGATTTTCCCAGCATCTAGCCATTGTCTGTTAGAATTGGTATAGTTTAAAAAGAGCCTTTAGACGTTCATTTTGCACTCATCCCATTCGCCAGAAAACCTTATTTTACCTGGCACGATGCACGCCAATGTTTGTGGTGCCTTAATGTAGGAGAGATTTTGTGTTTCTTGAAGAGTTACTGTCGCTTGTTGTTAAAAAAAATGCTAGCGACTTGCACTTGTCAGTCGGTCAACCTCCTATTATTCGGATTGATGGCAAACTGGTTCGCTCAGATTACTCCCCACTTAGTAAAGAAGAGTGCCATCGCTTAATTTATAGCATGCTCACCAGCGAACAGAGACGGATTTTGGAGCAAAACTGGGAGATCGATTTTTCTTACGGGGTCACCGGGGTTGGACGCTTCAGGGTAAATGTCTACAAGGAGCAAGGTCTCTTTGCTGCCGCCCTTCGCGCCATTCGATCCGAAATACCCAGTATCAGCGACCTCAACTTGCCCGCCATTGTGCGAGAAATCAGTGAGCGGCCTCGAGGGCTTATTCTGGTCACCGGCCCTACTGGCTCCGGTAAATCCACGACGCTTGCGGCCATGATTGATCACATTAATGCGACGCGCTCGGATCATATCTTGACGGTGGAAGACCCCATTGAATTTGTCCATACCTCAAAGCGCAGCGTTATTCATCAGCGAGAGCTCGGGCAGGACACTCGAAGTTTTGAAAATGCCCTCAGATCGGCGCTTCGAGAAGATCCAGATGTGATTCTGGTGGGAGAGATGCGAGACTTGGAAACCATTCGCCTCGCCCTAACAGCTGCCGAGACCGGGCACTTGGTGATGGGGACTTTGCACACAAGCAGTGCCATGCAGACCGTGGATCGCATTGTGGACGTGTTTTCGCCTGAGCAGCAACAACAAATCCGTGCCCAACTCTCAAATAGTCTGGTGGCAGTTTTTAGTCAAACTCTTTTACCAAAACTTTCAGGTGTTAATCAGAAAAAAGGCCGCGTCATGGCACAAGAAATCATGGTGGTGACCCCAGCCATTGCCAACCTGATTCGAGAAGGGAAAACCGCCCAAATTTATTCGGCCATTCAGACGGGGGCCCAGCACAGCATGAACACACTGGAGTCTGCGCTCAAAGATCTCTACCATCAAGGCCTGATTTCTCTGGAAGATGCCATGGCCAAAACCAGCCGCGTTGATGAGCTGAAGCGGCTCATTGGCCAGAAATAATTACATCCGAAACACACCCGCAGATGTCCATGGCTCAAGTGGCGCATTCAGACTGGCAGAAAGTCCCAGAGCAACCGTTTTACGCGTGTCAAGCGGGTTGATAATGCCGTCATCCCACAGGCGAGCTGTACTGTAGTAGGCACTGGTTTCTTCGGCATATTTGGCCAAAATCGGTGCCTGAAATGCCTCCGCTTCCTGAGCACTCATGGGGGGCTTCCCTTGGTGGGTCAGTTGCTCTTGTTTCACACTCAGCAAAACGCCCGCCGCTTGCTCAGGGCCCATGACTGCCGTTTTGGCGTTGGGCCATAACCATAAAAATCTTGGATCATAAGCCCGGCCGCACATGCCATAATTGCCCGCACCGTAGGAGCCCCCAATGACGACAGTGAACTTTGGTACACGGCTGGTGGCAACAGCCATGACCAACTTGGCACCGTGTTTTGCAATGCCCTCGGTTTCATAGCGACTGCCCACCATAAAGCCGGTAATATTCTGCAAAAAAATCAACGCAATACCACGCTGATTACAAAGCTCAATAAAATGGGCACCTTTAAGCGCACTTTCTGAGAATAAAACGCCATTATTGGCAATAATTCCAACCGGATAGCCCCACCAATGCGCAAATCCACACACCAGGGTAGAACCATAGCGCGCCTTGAATTCCTGAAAGCTAGAGCCGTTCTCTGCCGTCTGGTCTGCATCAACGAGTCTAAGGATTACATCGCGCACGTCATAAGGTTGACGAGGGTCTTCAGGCACCAGGGTCAATAAATCACTGGGGTCAATGACGGGCTCTTGCGGTGGCAGAATAGCCAGCGGCTGTTTGGCGGGTCGATTAAGCTGACCAATCAGCTTTCGGGCAAGCAAGAGAGCTTCTGCATCATCGTGGGCTAAATAGTCGGCCACGCCTGATTTTGAGGTGTGAACATCGGCTCCTCCCAGGGCTTCAGCGCTGACCACCTCGCCTGTGGCTGCTTTCACTAAAGGAGGGCCTGCCAAAAAAATGGTTCCCTGATTCTGAACAATGATGCTTTGATCGCTCATGGCAGGCACATAGGCGCCACCTGCCGTACAGGAGCCCATTACCACAGCAATTTGTGGAATATTTTTGGCCGACATACGCGCCTGGTTGTAAAAAATGCGGCCAAAATGATCCCGATCCGGAAACACCTCCGCTTGCAGGGGTAAAAAAGCCCCACCAGAGTCCACTAGGTAAACACAGGGCAAATGGTTCTGTTCAGCAATGGTTTGTGCCCGCAAGTGCTTTTTGACGGTAATTGGGAAATACGTCCCGCCTTTGACCGTGGCATCATTGGCGACAATCATGCACGCCACCCCAGATATATGACCAATGCCCGTGATAATGCCACCGGCGGCAACAGGAAACTCGTAAAGACCCTCGCCAGCCAAGGCACTGAGTTCTAAAAAGGGGGAGTCCTCGTCAATCAGCTGGTTGATTCGATCGCGCACAAATAATTTACCGCGTTGGCGATGTTTTTCCACAAGCGCACTGCCACCACCTAGAGAAACCTGTCTCAGGCGTTCTTGCAGGATGTGGGTTAAATCTAGGAGTCGAGCGCTCATGACGAATTAAGGCAATGACACAAGTATCACGAGACAACGCCAGCGGGGCGCCTCAAGGTGGACGGTTCAATAATATCGGGATTTGTGGGCAACACCGTCGGTCGACCAATGCTCATGTAGGTAAACCCAAAATCTGCCATACGCTGCGGATTGTACAAATTTCGACCATCGACAATCAGGCGGGTTTGGGTGACTTCTCGCAACTTCTTGAAGTTAATGTTTCGAAACTCATCCCACTCGGTTACAATCGCAATGACATCAGCGCCTTCGGCGGCTTCGTAGGGGTCGTTGCAAAACGTAATTTTAGGCAGCTGGCTTTTTGCGGCCGACATGGCCAGTGGGTCGTAAGCGCGCACCTTGGCTCCTCTGTTTTCAAGCCCCCAGATAATACTGGTGCTTGGGGCATCGCGTAAATCATTGGTGTGGGGCTTATAGGCAAGCCCCCATATTGCAACGGTTTTGCCCTCAAGGGATCCAGCACCCTTGTGACCAAAGGCTTGCTCAATACGTTCAATAAAACTAATACGCTGGTAACGGTTGATGATTGTCGTGGCTTTCAGTAAATCCAGGTTGATATGGTACTGGTTGCCAATGTCAATGAGGGAGGCAATGTCTTTGGCAAAAAAGATCCCCCCGTAGCCAATACCCGCATTTAAAAACTCTGGCCCAATACGATGATCCATACCCAACCCTTTGGCTACCTGAGAAACATCCGCCCCAGTTTGTTCGCACAATTGCGCCATGGCATTAATAAAAGAGAGCTTTGTCGCCAAAAACGCGCTGGTAGCGTGTTTAATAATCTCGGCGCTGTTGATGTCAGTTACCAGAATCACACCATTGAGGGGTGCAAACAGGCTTACCAGCTTATCAGACACGGTTTGCTTGTCAGCCCCAATCACGGTTCGATCAGGATGAAAAAAGTCTGCCACGGCTGTGCCTTCGCGCAAAAACTGCGGAACAGCAGCAATGTCAAAACTGGCGTAAGCAGGCAGCTTTTCTCGAATTAACCCGGACAACCACTGAGCAGATTTAATGGGCAGCGTGCTTTTTTCTACAATAATTTTATAGCCATCCATAGACACCGTAATGTCTTCGATGGCGCGCATCAAGGGTGCCATATCTGGGCGGCCATCCAGAAGTGGCTGGGTGCCAATACACAAAAAGATAATATCGCCATGGCGCACAGCATTGCCAATATGCGCGGTAAATTGAAGCCTGCCATTGCCCAGATTTTTAACCAACAGCGGCTCCAGCCCTTGCTCATACATGGGCGGCTTGCCACGCTGTAATTGCTCAACACGCTCCTCGCTCGTATCTGCACAAATCACCTGATGCCCCATCTCGGCAAGGCAGGTGGCGGTGACCGTTCCCACGTAGCCGGCGCCAATAACCGCAATCTTCATTCTAAACAGTCTCTCCCTAAAATTCAGGTTTGTTGAAAAACACTATCCAGTTTAGCGCAATATGGCTTTTATAAATTATCGACCATATGAAGAGCTACCTACAGTGTAGCGAGGGTTTGAAATTTGAAAAGCTACGTGTGGCAATGACACATTTTGATTGTACAAAATCTCTCTTATAATGAATGTATGACCATTTTATTTTGCCTTAACGGTTTCAGGAAGGCTTTGAAGATTTACGCCGCTCTGTTGATACCCGCTTTTCTGCTGGCAGGGTGTAGCCCCGCCTCTGTTGTTTCGCCTCTTTCAAAAGAGCCGGTCTCATCGTCCGCCGTTGCATCCGAGCCCCACAGGCAACAAAATGGCTCAAAATCTGTTTTTGAGTCTAGTTGTCTGGTTTGCCATGCCGCCGGTAGCCCGCGCGGGATGGATGTCTTGGTGAAACAGTCTGCTCGATTTTCATCGCAAGCGGCTTTTTTAGCTTACGTAAGGCATCCGGGTCTTGGCATGCCTGCTTTTAGCCCTGAGCAACTTAGCGATGAGGAGCTTCAACAGCTTTATACGTATCTTAAAAAAGAGTATGGCGCCAATTAGTTTTTGCCAATGAGCACGATTCATACCTATCTCCCCCTCTATCGAAAATACCGCCCTGCAACCTTTGCCGATGTGGTTGGTCAACCTGCCCTGGTTCAGGCGCTGAGCAATGCCATCACCATGGATAAGGTGGCTCACGCCTACCTCTTTTGCGGGCCGCGCGGTACGGGAAAAACCTCAACCGCCAGAATTTTTGCAAAATCGCTTAATTGCCAGCAAGGGCCTACCCCAACCCCGTGTTTGGTGTGCCCAAGCTGTCTTGGTATTACCGCAGGCAACGCCCTGGATATTATCGAGTTTGATGCCGCAAGCCATGGCGGGGTCGAAGATGCCCGCGACCTGATTGAAAGCACCCAGTTTGCCTCTATATCAGGGAAATACAAGATTTACATTATTGATGAAGTCCATATGCTGAGCTCGGCCGCGTTTAACGCCCTGCTCAAAACGCTCGAAGAACCACCCCCGCGTATTGTGTTTATTCTGGCGACCACAGAATCACACAAGGTGCTGCCCACCATCGTTAGCCGATGTCAACGCTTTGACTTTCAGCGCGTCACGCTGGATGCCTTGGTGGATCGCCTGCAGTTTATTGCCAACCAAGAGGGCATAAACATTGACCCTGAAGCCCTGCGCCTGATTGCCCGAAAAGCACGAGGTGGCTTGCGTGATGCTGTCAGCCAGCTGGATCAAGTTGCTGTGTTGGGGTTATCGCATCCTGAAACGTCGGTCAGTGTTACCGAAGCCAGTGACTTTTTGGGCTTGCTGGATGAGGCCACGCTCGTCACCCTTTTGGAGGCCGTCTTGAAACACGAGCCCGCCACGGTGCTGTCAATGAGTCAGGCGGCCAATCATCGCGGCTTAGACCCCTACCAGCTGATTGCCGGCTTGATTGAGCAAGGGCGTGCCCTTCTCTGGCTCTTGAGTCTGCTTGGCGGGGCCACCGTATTGGCTCATGAGACTGAGAAATTGGCGCAAACGCTGGATATTCAACTTGATACCGCTTCAAGGCTTTCAGCGCTTGTGACGTGCACTACTCCTTTGGCTATCAGTCAGCTTTTAAGCCGATTATCCCGGGTTGAGCGCGAAATGCGACTGGGGCAAGACCCCTGGCTGTGGTTTGAAGTTGGCATTCTGGATGCGACTTTTCAAACCGGTCCAACCGCTCAAACAGCCGCATCGCAAATAGAGACTGCTCAGAGCATTACAACTGCGGTGTCAGCGCCTCTTGCAAGTGTTGCGGCGAAAAACTTTCTTCAAAAAACCCCTCAAGTTGCAAAACCCAGCACTCCAACAGAGCCAACACCCTATCCAGAGCCCCTTCAGGCGGCATCGCCGTCTTCCCTCAAGACGACTCCTGCCACCAGCCAGATGCCTTCAGCCGCCTTGCTGTCACAACCCCGAGGGGTGCCTGAAACAGCTGCTCCTCAAGGGCTCACCCCCCCACCGAATTGGGAGACGTTTGTCGGGCGAATTGGCAATACCACGACGCTTAATCTTGTCAAACAGATGGCCTCTTTTGGCGGTGTGGATGAGACGACCCTTACCCTGAGCGCCAAATCAGAGGCCATTGCCAGCCAGTTACGTGCCGAAAAACACCAGATGCATCTGGCGATTGCCGCCAAACTGGTCTATCAGCGCGCGATGCAGATTCAAATTGTAGTGGCAGCACCCGCTCCTGCCTCAACACCGACGAGCTCATTGCCAAGCGCTCTTGATGCCCTTCCAGCGCCCCCCACCGTGAGCCCTTCACCCATGCCCACAGAGCGCTCACTGGCCGATGAGCAGTCGCCGAAACCCTCGTCAAAAAAAGAGGCCGCCATGCAAGCGCCGCCCTTGATTGAAACGTCGCCGGAGCATGCGGCCCTGTTGGATGCCAAGCAGCTGGCTGATGCCCGAAATTACACACTGGAGCTTTTGCAAGGCACGCTGATTGAGTCGTAATGTGCAAGTTCAGGCGGTGGGCTAGCATCAAAACTTAAGAAATTGTTTTTATACTATTGAGTGTTTTACTCAAGCAAACCGCTTTTTAAAAAAACGACAACGCCTTTTTGGTTTCACAACAGACAA
>JAYKJM010000136.1:0-10332 GCA_035285385.1 Vampirovibrionales bacterium | reverse complement strand
CCCTTAAGTAAATGTCACTACAATTCATCCCAATTAAGAGTGACCGGCGTTTATTTACCCTGTGATGCCTTGGGAGGAGACATTTATGATGTCATACAATTCCCAGATGGCAGCATGGATGTCTCAGTGGCCGATGTATCTGGTCATGGTGTGCCGGCAAGCTTTATTACAGCAATTTATAAAGCCACCTGTTATCGAGCCACCCATACATATCAGCAACCCGGGGATATTTTACAGGCGGTCAATCAGGAACTTTGTCAATTAATCAAGACAGGCCATTATGTCACCACGGTGTATTGTAAATTGCGACCCATTGAGAACACCCCACAAGTCCTGTTGCATTATTCAGGAGCTGGACACCCTTATCCTCTCTTGTTCGAGGCTCAAACAAAACAAATCAAACGCCTAAACGAAAACGGCCTTCCGTTAGCGTGGCTTTCAGATGGGCAATATGCCACACGCAGCCTGATGTTAAACCCCGGCGACAAGCTGTTACTTTTCACTGATGGGGTCACAGAACTTAAAAGCTTTTTGGACGAACTCTATGGAGAGCCGCGACTGGAGGCACTTTTTACATCACTTTGCCAGGAAGACTCTTCTGATCAACCACTGTTGGATGCTCTTGTAAATGCCCTCTCGGAGTTTGCCGATGGCGCCCTCTTGCCTGATGACATGAGCCTATTACTGGTGGAAATGATTTAGATAAGGTGTTGTTAGCGTGTCGGTAAATGCTCGGTGTGCTGGTTGCAAGTAGGGCAAAATTTTCTTAACTTAAAATGAGCTTTTTGCGCTGCTGAGCTGGCCGGAGTTTTATAATTGCGCTGCTGGCAAAGCTCACAGGCCAAAGCCAATTTTTCAGTCGAGGCGCGATGCGCACGGGGTTTACGTCCCGATGGGGGCAACGTCATAGTCAATAAGCCTTTCTCCAACGTAAAGCCCCTACAAGAGGGCAGGCAATAAGTCGGCCGGGGGTTGAGAAGCAAGCAGATGCACTATCATAGGATCCCACTTGATACCTGATTCTAATTCTAACTGAGACATGGCTTCCGTATGTGCCATCGCCTGTTCGCGATAGGGGCGTATTTCAGTCATGGAGACATAGGCATCCGCAACAGCCAAAATTCTGGAACCTAATGGAATGTTTTGGCCCTTAAGGCCATCAGGTAGACCCAATCCATCCCAACGCTCGCGCATAAATTGAACATAAGGGGTCACATCACCCAAACAGTGAATATGCATCAACATGCCAACAATGGCGTTGGGCATCTCCTGCAAGAGCAACCATTCTGAAGGCGTTAGAGGCGTGTCTTTGTTCAACAAATGGCTGGGTGCCTGCAGTTTGCCCAAATTGGCTAACAGGGCCGCGTAATAAATTAAATCGACGGTTTTTTCATTCAAGTGCAAAGCTTCAGAGAGCAAGCGCGCCACGTGGGCTACTTTTTGGCTGTGTCCGCGCGTACATTCCTCTCGGGTATCGACAACCAAAGACAGGTCGTTGAGAAATGTTTGCTGACGAATAGCCATTTCACCAATGCGATCCGTCAAGTCAGCGCGCAGAGACAAGAGTGTGGCGTAATCTGGGGAGGGCTGAGCAATCAGTTGCTGTGCTTGCCCAATCTGGCGTTGCAGCTCAACAGCGCTGCTTAAGAGTTCGGCACTGGATTGTGCCAGCTGTTGAATTTCTGCAGAAAACTCAGAGGGCTCTTGATTGACCCAGAGAATCAAGCCGCTCAAGTAGTTGCCTTCTCGCATGGGATAAGCAAGATAGCCTTTAACCGAGCACTCTTCTAAGTGGGGCAGTTTTTGCCAAACGTCTTGATGGCTTTTGTTGTCACAGGCGGTTACGACTTGCGAAAAGCCTCTTATTAAAACACTGGCCAAGGGATGGTTACGGGGCAGCGGCCATTGAGAGCTGGATAGCGCTTGGCCTGAATCTACCATGAGCGATGAGAGACTACTGCCTAAAACACGAAGACTCAAAGCATCGGCTTCAGCCTCTACAGAAGGGGTTTGATAGGCACCCGAAGCCTCAAGCCTCAAGATAAAACAGCCGTGGGTTTTAAAAATGGCTCGTAACGTATCGGCAATACTGTCATAGATCACGTATCCCGCACCAGGATCAAAGCCCATGACAGATAACGTGCGCTCAATGGCGTATAAATCTATCAATTCCCTGAGTTGGCGACGAAGTTTTTCAGGGTCTGAGGCGGCTCGACGCGAAATTTTGTCCAACAGATCGCTGGACATAAAATCATCCCCCACTATCCGCTCCCAGTTTAAGGCATAGAGGGCATTCAAAGGGTTATCAGAAGATTTTGGAGGTTGAAAAGTCATAGTCAGTCCGTACGTTTCAGAAAACAACATAGCTCAAAAAACCTGCATTCGAAAATGATTTTCGCAAGCTTAACAAGTCGAGAGACGGCTCGTGGCTTCATCTAGTACCCTGTGTATCGTCCAGAGGTGCATTTTGCTTTAACATTGTTTTTTGTAACAGATTCCTCAATGTAAACCGCCTTGGCAGACATCATTTTGATATTCCTTGTTTTATAATATTTGCCCAGGTTGTGGTCGCCTCTGACACAATCAAGGCCTTTGCCCAAACGGTTTGATTTTATCGCGTTGGGTTTTGTGTCAATGTTTTGTGTCAATGTCCTGAAGCGGCCAATGGGTGATACAAGCGTTTTTGGAAAACTTCAAGGAAAACGGCTAAAAAACAAACATGCACCCCAATCGTTAAATCCCATCATAGTTGTCTGTCACCTGTATTATAAATCTTCGATTTATTTTACCGTCCTCTTCTTTTGACACATTGGATACCTCTTTATGCCTGCTGGTCTTTGGTTTGATCCCCTTGCGCTATTGCTTGATAGCGACTCCTCCAGACGTTCACTGATTATTTCCAAACAACCCGTTGAAAAACCTGATGCCGAGCAGGACGTGGCAGACCCTTATGATCAACTCGCCGCTGAATTGACAACTTTAAATAGCCAAGAAAAGAAAATTGGCATCATTGGCAGCCGAAATATCCCGCTATCGCATCAAAAGCTCATTGAGAGCCTTGCCATGAACCTTGTGCGCGAAGGCAACACCATTATGACCAGCGGTGGGGCGATGGGCACCAATGCCGCTGCCATTACGGGCGCGATGAGAGTGAACCCGGATCTCTTGCACGTCGTGTTACCCCAGACTATTGGCCAGCAGCCCCCTGATGTTCAAAACAAACTGATTGGCGTGCCCAATATTACCGAGCATCCAGAACGTGCCATGATGACCCTCTCTGATGCCAGCCGACTGTGTAACCGAGAAATCATTGATGAAAGCCAACAGCTAATTATTTTCCTGTTTCGAGACAGTCATACGCTTCATAAAGCCATCGAGTATGCCGAAGAGTGTCGTAAAATAGTCACCCGCTTTTATCTGGACTAAATGACACCCGCACCATGGCATACGTATGAAGCGGCCTCTGGTCAAACTGGAAATCCCCACTGTGGAAGTCTCTCTCTGGCGTCCTACTCATGAACACTCCATCGAAAGACTCAAGCGGATTTTCCAAGCTTCTTGATGCCTGCATTCACTGTGGATTCTGCTTGCCTGCCTGTCCAACGTATCGGCTTACAGGCTCCGAAGCCGAATCGCCCCGCGGCCGCATTTATCTGATGCGGCAATGGCAAGAGGCGCGTTTATCTGCTGACGACATTCAAGCCCCGCTCGATGACTGTCTTGGGTGTTTGAGCTGTCAAACCGCGTGCCCATCCGGTGTGCAGTACGACAACCTCCTGATGCAAGCCCGTGAGGCGATGGCACCCAAAACACACCATCCATTCAGGCGTGGCGTGAAACGAATGATTTTACGCTGGATTCTGCCCAACCAGACGTTTTTACGCTGGATTCGTCGAGGGCTAAGGCTGACTCAATGGCTCAAATTAGACCGCTGGCTGTTAAGTCAGCCTTGGATAGAGACCGTCTCCAGTCAATTACATCATCAAGGTGCCCCACACGTGGCGCAATGGCTCAAACTTGCTCCAGTCTTAAGCCCTAAGCAAAGCTGGTTATCACGACCGCTTACAGAAGGCTCGCTCTTTGAGCCACCTGAAGGCATTGTACCCAACGGCCAAACGGTAGCGCTTTTTCTGGGCTGCGTCATGAACGCGATGTTCTCAGGCATTCACGAAGCCACCGTGCATGTTCTGTTAGCGCAAGGCTTTCGCGTGGCCATCCCCGCCGGACAAACCTGCTGTGGCGCCTTGGCCTATCATGCAGGTGAAACCGATATTGCACGCCCCTTGGCTGAAAAAAATATCGCGGCTTTTCTTCAGCCACCTCCCCAAACATCGCGTCACACCCTTTTGGATGCGTCCCTTTTGGATACATCCTATGATTGGATTGTCCTAAACTCTGCAGGCTGCGGGGCCGCACTCAAGAGCCTGCCTCACTGGCTCAAGACACCTGAGGCTCAATCCCTGTCTGATCGAGTGATTGACGTCATGGCCTTGCTTGCAAAAAGTCCTTTAGCCCCCATGCGCCCTCAGCGGGCAGCGCAAACGGTTACCTACCATGCCGCATGCCACCTGCATCACGCCCAGGGTGTCCAAAGCGAGCCGCTGAGTATTTTGAATCAGGTACCCAATTTGACCCTCGTTCCTTTAAAAGATGCCGCCCTATGCTGTGGCAGCGCAGGGGTATACAATCTTGAACATCCCGACTTGGCCAATGGTATGCTGGCTGAAAAGATTCATCATGTATTAGCCACCAAAGCTGATGGCGTGGTCAGTGGCAACCCTGGATGTCTTCTGCAGCTGCAAATGGGGCTCAGGCAAGCCGCTAGCGCCATGACGGCGTGTCACCCGATTGAGATTCTCGCTGATGCTTATTCTTCATGAGCCTTTACAGAGACAACTAGTCTATGGTGCCATCTTGATTGGCGCGACTGTCTTAATTCATGCTATTGGCCAACAGGTCATTGAGCGGTGTCTGCGACGCGTATTACCAATTCTAGGAGGTTATCATGCCCGTTATTGGAAGTTTCCGGTGGTTATTTTTTTAATCCTTGGAGTTTTAGGCACCATTTGGTTTGAAATTTCTGTTTGGGCTTTGTTTTTTTATCATTTTTCACAAGAAGCGATCTTGCACTCCCTTGAGGCGGCGGCGTATTTTTCAATTTGCAGCTTTACCACCGTTGGCTTTGGTGATGTCACACTAACCTCTAAATGGCGCCTCTTAGGTGGCTTTGAAGCCGCCATCGGCATGCTGATTTTTGGTTGGAGCACAGCATTTCTCTTTGAAATGAAAGCCCTCTTCCCTAAACAAAACCAATAACCTGAGTTGAAGCTCTCCACTGCAGATGACATCTTGGTCCTACCGTAAAAAACTCACCCTCTCACCCTTGGTCTCCTCCTGGGTTCTGTTAACGACGCTGGCCGTTTTCTACAGTCAAACCAGTCGATTTGCCATGGGGTTGGCCATTTTTATAGAAAGCCTGGGTAGCATTCTCGTCATTCTATCTGTGCTTGATATTCACCGGCTTTTCTTGGCCTTGCAGGCAGGCCAACAACAGCGGATGGCTGTCCAAGAAGCTGAGCGACGGCATCTGGCACAAGATCTTCACGATGACGCCCTTCAGCAGCTGATTGATCTTAAACGCCATTTTTCACATGAAAAAGTCGACCGCATTATTACAACCATTCGAAGAACCTGTCAGCACCTGAAGCCCTTGATGCTTGAAGAGCTGGGTTTGGCGCAAAGTTTACGCTTTTTGGCAAATGAGTTTATTCAGGACTCACCCACCTGTACGCTCACCCTTACGATGGATGAAAAAGCCCTGCACACGCTGCCCAAGCCACATCAGCTGGTCATTTTCAGAGTGGTACAAGAAAGTCTCACCAACTGCCGTCGCCATGCAAAAGCCTCAAGCGTCCAGGTTATCCTGAGCTACAACCCGCCTGAAGATCACCAGGCGCGACTGACCATTATCGATAATGGACAAGGCTTGCCGAAAACAATCACCGAGTTTGTATCGAAAGATGCCGCCATAAAAACCTCATCGGCACATCCCACCGGCGATCACTTGGGGCTTATCGGCATTCTCGATCGCGTCACAGACCTTGGCGGCAAGGCAACCTGGCATTCTCGTCACAGCAAACCGGCCTTTAGTGGCACCAAGCTGGTGGTCGTGCTACCCCTATGAAGAACCACCCCCCTGAGCCGGAATCCCTCACAGCAGTCATCTTGCTTGCCCCGATGGTGTTGGGCATTATCGCGTTGACCTATGCCCCAACGCTTGTCTCCTTGGGGTTAAGCTTCACTGAATGGGACTTACTGGGCCCCTTGCAATGGGTGGGGTTCAACCATTACCTCACACTCTTTAGCAGAATCGAGATGGCTCAAATCGCCATGGCCACCGTGATTTTTTCAGTCACCAGTACCTTGCTTGAAATTGGATTAAGCCTGCTTGTGGCGCTGCTTGCTTATCGGGCGTTGCAAAAAGTGCCTGCCGTCAGTGCTTTCTTTCGCACGGCGTGCCTTTTGCCCTTGGCAACGCCAATGATTGCGGTGGCCCTATTTTGGGGATGGCTGTTTGATCCGGCCATTGGCGCTTTTAATGGCATTTTGCTCATGCTTGGCTGGATTAAGGCTCCGGTTGCTTGGCTATATACCCAGCCCTGGGCCATGATTTGTGTCATTACGCTAGAGGTATGGAAAACCACGGGCTATAACGTCCTGCTGCTTCTGGCCGCTTTAGAGAGTTTACCCATCGAGCGACTGGAAGCCGCACAACTGGATGGCGCCAGCGGATGGCGACTTGCCCGATACCAACTGATACCCGCCCTGTCGCCCATGTTAACCTTTGTGAGCATCGTCACCTTGATTCACTGCCTGCAAGCATTTGATGCCATTTATCTGCTGACACAAGGCGGCCCCTTAAACACCACTAAAGTAGCTGTTTTTGCCTTGTTTGAAAAAGCGTTTCTGTCACTGGATGTGGGACAGGCCTCCGCGCTGGCAATGTTGCTGTTTTTCGTGATTGCAGTTCTCACGGCAGCCCAGTGGGTCTGCAACAAAGCTCTCAAAAGCAACCGCCCGATTTAAGATGCTATTTTGTAGGGGTCTTGCTCAGGACGTGATGGTGGCGGGACTAAAGATTCCCACAACAAGGACGGCACCACGTTGGCACGATCACTCCAGAGACTTTCAAGGTCATAAAAAGCCGACTCCGAAGCGCGCATGACGTGCACCAGCACAGGGCCATAATCAAGAATATGCCAGCGGCCGTCCTTATCCACATCTCGATTGATGGGCGCCACGTGCCACCACTGAGTTAATAAATTGGCAATCCCGTGCGAGATCGCACGCACATGGGTGGCACTGTCAGCCGTGCACATTACAAAATAGCCGGCAGGAACCGTTTTACCGTCGGCATCATCAAAGGCAAGAATTTCAATATGCTGCGCCAGTTTTTCGTCGGCGGCTCGGGCAATCCAGGCGGCAAGCTGAAAAGGCTCCAAATTGGGCACAGGCGCCAGAGGTTCATAGGTCTTATGACACCCTTGAGAAGCCCTTGACGCAGGGTGGTGTGGTTGTTTGATGGATACGGCACGACGTCGGCTCAAGTAGCATAGCCCTCCCTAGCTCAAAAGTGGGGATACAACACGTTATTGTCTGACATGACCTTTGTAACACCTTGAAACGCTTTTAGCTGCTCACATATCGCCTGTTGCGCCATCAGCGTATCCGGGTGAATAGGCTTATTGCTCTGTTGCAGCATAGCAATGGATTCTTCAAGGCACCAAAGGAGCGCGCGATTTAACGCATCGGGCTTGCCATCGGTGGCTATTTGCCAACCCGGCTCTCGCCAGAGGGGGTCTCGAGTGACGCCTTCCAGCTTATCGGCCACGTACAGTAACTTGCCAACCTCTGACATCTCTGAATGAGCCGTTGTATGGTCCCACATGGCCTCAGCGATCACAGGGTCGTGAACCTGAAACCGTTCAGCAAGCAAGGCTGGCGCAATACGGGCGTGCAGAACCATCGGGATATTCAAATCCCACGCTGACACCTCAACTTTGAGCCGCTTGGCTTCGTGAATGAGCCTATCAAAGCGGTATTCACGAGCAATATCATGCACAATGGCGGCAATAGCGGCCTGACGCATCGAAAGCGTTTGAAAACCATAAGAACTGGCTAACTCAACAACCGTGGCATAAACGCCCCGAACATGCGCAAAGCGGTGGCGGGATAAAACAGACTCCGCCCACGCCAGCACATTATCTTTTAAATGAGTGTAAGCCAAATCATCCTCAAGAAGCGGGCTGTTTTGGCATGGGTCTTCTCTTGAAAAGCCACTTGAAAAACCAGAGATTAATATGCCTTGTTGCGGCTCACGAAAACGGAGTCGATGAGAACGAGCAGCAAGCGCACGCAGTGCAGGAATAAGCCAAACTCCAGCTCAGAAAAATGATAAAAAACCACTTCGTTAAGATCTTTTATCAGCACCCTTATGATAGCAGATGAGTGCGCGCTTTGCTAGATGGTGCGGGGCTTGGTTAAGCCCTAGAAGTGCTCGTTTAGCTGAATCACATCTTGAATGCGGCGAATCGCGAGGCAGTTTCCGGTGGTGTCGTTTAATTCAAACCAAACCGCATTAATTTGAGCCACGGTAGCCTCCATCACCTCTAATTTGACCGGGGCATGGGAGGTCATTTTAGCAATGGAGGTTTTCGGCTCCATACCAATAATGGAGCCATAGGGACCATTGAAGCCTGCATCTGTAATAAAGCCTAATCGGCCGGCTAAAATACGTTCATCGGCCGTTTGAACGTGGGTATGCGTGCCCACAAGGGCACTGGCGCCCCATTTCAGCGACAGATGCGCCAAAGCCGCTTTCTCGGCTGTCGTTTCTGCGTGCAAATCCACAAAAATATGGGGTGTTTTGGCACGCAGCCTTGTAATGTGAGCTTCGGCCTCCGGCCATGGCGGCGGGTAATTACCCATAAATGCCTGCCCAATGAGGTTAACAACCCCCAGCTGAAATGATTTCCCGCTGCCGCGCTGGGTAAAATCAAACAATTTGGCGCCACTGCCCGGGGTGCCAGGATGCATGTTGGCAGGGCGCAAAAGTTTGGGCATGTCGGCAATACTGTCAAAGAGATCTTTTTTATCCCAGATATGATTGCCGCCCGTCATGATGTCAATGCCTGCTTCGGACAACTCATGATAGTGCTTGTCCATCAACCCAAAGCCGTGAGAGACGTTTTCAACGTTGGCAATTACCACATCGGGCAAACCACCGGTGACACGCAGACGATCCAGATACTGGCGCACCCCTCGACGGCCGGGTCGGCCGACAATATCTCCAAAAAAGAGAATTGTAATCGCTGAGCCGGAAGCGGCAGAGGTTGGTGAGGAAGGGGGCGATGAAGTCATGATTTTGACAAGTTTACGTCAATTTTGAGTTAAAACAACTGTAATTGATTAGCGCCATGATCGTGCAGGCGACACCCGAGCTCAAGAGCCATTTGACGCACCTGGGTGCTATCCTGTTCATCATACAATCGCCAGCTGCCTCGGTATTCCTGATTGATCCACAACTCAACGCGATCGGCATACAAATAAATATCGCCTGGCTCCTGCGTATGACTGGCCTTTGCTTGACGGCGCAAGGCTCTTTGAAAACCAGCTTCAGCATTGACATCAAGCCGTTTGAGCGCACAAAGCGTCTGCAATAATAGTTGTTCCAAGGCCGATTGCAACGCTACAACCTGATGCGTTTGCGCGGCGTGCTGAGCCTCTGAGAGGGTATGGTTCAGGGGCAAAAGCGCATCCTGATATGACGTACGCGCAGGGCTGGTGGCGGTGTTTTTTTCGAGGGCGGTGGCCTTTTGGAGTTGCTGCCACGCCTGGGCTTGTGCGTCTTGTAAATGTGTCATGTGAAGGAGACTAAACCGCACATCCGCGCGGTTTGCCGCCCGTGGCCCGGATGCAAACGGCGAGAATTTTCAAAAGAGACCCAATAACAGTACAATGTTGAGATGACGATTTTACCATTATCTGACGAAGCGTTGGCAAATGCACGCCACAGCCTGCCCGAGTGGCAGCTATTGCCGGATGGCTATTTGTCGCGAGAGGTTCGGTTTGAAAGTTTTAAGGCGCTGATGGCATTTGTAAACAGGCTGGCGGATGAAGCCGAGCGTCAACAGCACCACCCCAGGTTGGTATTAGAGTACACAACACTCAGGATTGACTGGATGACGCACGAGGCAGGCGGCGTAACCGCACGCGATGTGGCAATGGCGCGCTGGTGCAATGATCAGCTCAGCGCAAATTGTAACTATTAAC
>JAYKJM010000135.1:0-4956 GCA_035285385.1 Vampirovibrionales bacterium | reverse complement strand
ATTGGTGTGATTTTTTATTGGTGTGATTTTTTATCGGGCTGGGCATTTTTAGGCAAGTAGGTGGTGTCAATAAAAGAAATGGGTTTTTCTACGGTAATGGTATGCATGCCAGGCTTATTGCGTTCTGAGGCCATTGTTGCCAACACTGCCGTCACAATGATGCCCAAAAATGTCAGCATCACAATGCCGTAAACACACAAGGCCTGAACGCGTTCTTTTGGGATTGCCATGGCCTTACAGTAAATCAATCGGCTTGAATTTTAAAGAGCATCGCCAGTCGTTGTCGTCACGGTCATTGTTAACCATCAACAGAGACCGCCAACATCGCCTGGCTCCTATAAACCTACTGACAGAGGCTCAGGTTTTTTCGTGCAATGGCCAATGCGTTAGCCGTGGCAGGGGGAGCCTCTGGCGATTGCGCAGATTGAGACAAACGATTGACGGCCTCCGAAAACAGCTGCTTAGCCACTGAGATCTGCTGACGCTGGGCGGCATCCACACCCTGATTGATTAAAACCTGGCCAAGCGCCGCCTGATACGTGGCGTTTGCAGGCTCCAGGCTCACCGCCTGACGATAGGCTGATACAGCATTTGCCGTTTGAGCTGCCTGTTGATAGGCCGCCCCTAAATAAAAGTAGCCTTTAGCATTATCAGGAGCTTGTTGAACGGCTTCAAGCAAGGCAGAAATCCCTAAACCGGCTTGACCCTTTTGCAAAGCCTGAGAGCCCAAAGCCAGTTTTTCATAATACGTTTTACTTTGAGCCGTGGCCATTTGTGTATCATTGGTGATATCGGCTTCAAGCTTATAAAGCGCGCGCAACGTGGCTTTATCTCTCATGGTAAGCGCACCCGTCTGTTTTGAATTGACCATGGCAAACATGACGTCATCGGCATAGGGGCTATGACCCTGAATGCCCAGGGCATGGCCAAGTTCATGCAAAATAGTGCTGTAGATTTCGCTCTCAGACATCAGGGTATTGTTAAAAGGATTGGCCAAAGCGACCGTCACATCACTTCGGATAATGACATTACCCCGCGCCTCAAATGGACTTTCACCCACGCGATGATGTGCCAGCTGCCGCACCCACGTGATGACAATATCAGCCTGTTGGGGAGATGGCGTCTGGGTAAATCGAAGCTTGGAAAAACTTGCACTTTGCCAGGCTTGCAAGGCTTTGCTTACCAAGGCTTTATAGCCGGGTTGCCAGCCTGAAATTTTAGCGCCAGAGGCAATATAAACTTTCAATGGCATGCGCGCCACATCCCAATGAATAATCTTGCCGTTATGAATGGCATTGGAGAGATAATTGCCCTGACTGCCACCCTCCTGACGACCACCTGTGCTGCGACTCAATTGCTGAACCTGATTAAATTTGGCGCTTTTACCCTTTTGTTGCTCAACCAGCTGCGCCTGCGAAACCAGGGTAATATTATGACGTGCCTTGGCCGCCAGAGCAGAATCTGGAGGCGCCATCATCAATACTTTTTCAAGGCTGGCACGCGCTGCCGTCAAATTGCGTTGTTGAATCTGTTGAATGGCCAGTGCATGAACAGACTCCGCACTCTCTGCCGCCAACGTCTCAGCAGGAGCCATCGCAAACCATAAAACCACCACGCCCCATAACAGTACAGTTGGCCATTGGCGTCGCATCCGGGTATCTCCATCACTTTTTTTTAAATACTTATTGAGATATCGACGCAATGACGATTTTTTTTAGAGCGTTTTAAGAGCACGCCTCAAGAGCTTACCCGTGGGACCTTTCGGGATATCGTCCACAAACACAATAACACTAGGGCATTTAAAATCTGCCAAATGCTTGCCGCAATAGGCCAAAAGTTCTGCAGCCAACTCAGAAGAAGGTAAAACGCCCTCTCGCAAAACCACAAAACTTTTGACGGCCTCACCATATTTGGTATCTGGCACGCCAATAGTCGCGGCATTGGCCACATCAGGATGACGATACAGACACTCATCAATTTCTCGCGGGTAAATGTTTTCTCCCCCACGAATAATCATCTCTTTGAGGCGTCCACGAATCCTGAAAAACCCATCGGCATCACAATCCCCCAAATCCCCCGTATGAAACCACTCACCCTTGGTGCCATCTAGACCACGGAATGCTTCAGCCGTTGCGTCAGGATTGTTAAAATACCCCAACATCACATTTTGACCCCGCACTACGATTTCGCCCACCTCGCCCACCGGCAACGGCCGATGATCGGAGCCCCAGATGGCAACCTCATTACCCACGGCCACACCAATAGTGCCCAGCTTGCGTTTGGTCACATCAGGCGGGTTGAATGTACTGTAACAGGTGGTTTCAGATAAACCGTAGCCCTCAAAAATAGGCACTCCAAAAGTAGTCTCAAAGCGCTCATGCACTTCTACTGGCAAGGGTGCCGCCCCACAGATTCCAAACTGAAGGCTGGTAGGCTTTTGCCAGTGCTGTGGCTTGGCCGCAAGTAAAATAGACAAAATGGTGGGCACCGTGCTGAAGGCGTGGACGTCAAACTGGGCAATATCCTGCCAAAAACGGCTGGCGCTAAAACTTCGATGCAACACCACGGAGGCCCCCGAAACCAGCGGCATCATCAACGTGACCACCTCGCCGTTAACGTGAAACAGCGGCAAAATGCACAACACACGCGATTGCTCCTCAAATTGAAACCAGTCTCGAATATAGCCGGCATCCACCATTAAATTTTGATGACTCAACACAACCCCCTTGGGATTCCCCGTGGTACCGGAGGTATAAATAATTTCGGCAGGCGCCTGAGCAAGAAGCTCCGGCAGAGAAGACAACGCCCGTGTCTTCAAAACTTCACTCAAAACAGTCACTTGAACGCACGACAAGGCTTCTTTGGCACTTATCAGGGCGGCTTGAAGGCAAGCCCCTTGCAAGGCGGAGGGATCGTCAATGAGCACAAGATGCCTCACATCTGAAACATCATTGAGCCAGGGCAGCAGCAAAGGCAAATATTGAGGTGTGGTAAATATCACCCGGCATTGAGCATTTCGGACAATAAATTCAACTTCAGAGCCTTTTAAGAGCGTGTTAAGCGGCACAGCCATAGCACCTAATGCCATAGACCCCCAATAAGCGAGGCAAAACTCTGGAATGTTTGGCAATAACAGCCCCACACTCTGCCCCGGCAAGATACCCACTTGCTGCAACCATCCTGCCAGCTGAAAACAACCTTGAGCCAGCGCCCGATAACTCAAGACAAAGCCATCTCGCTCAGGAAAAATTAAAAAAGGCTTGTCTAAAAACACCTCTGCCTGCTGCTGAAGCAGCTGCGCAATGGTTTTGGCCTGAGACGTCATATTATCAACACACTCCAACGGTGATGGCGGCGGCGCCAAAGCCTACAAAATGGGTTTGCACGTTTGAAAAACCGGCTTTCTCAAAGGCTTTTTGAAGCTCTGCGGGAGATAAAAACCCCTCGGTAGAGGCATTGAGATAGCCATAGGCGGCCTGACTGGGGGAGAGCCATTTGCCAATCTGAGGCATCACGTTTCGAAAATACCATCGAAAACCAGGCAAGGCAGGGTTTGGCACCGTATCCAGGCAAATCACACGACCTGAGGGCTTGACGACACGCCGCATTTCAGAGAGGGCCTTGGCGATATTGGCCACATTGCGCAAACCAAAGGAAATAATGGCCGCATCAAAGGCATTATCGGCGGCATTGTCGTCACTGGTGGCATCCTGAAAGGGAAGGTTCAACGCATCCCCCTGCCGCCACTGAAGATTGAAGCGACTGGCAAAACGTTTTTGAGCCACCGCCAGCATGTCCTCTGAAAAATCCAGCCCAACAACCTCGCCTTGCTCCCCCACCATGCCTGCCAGTATACCCGCTAAATCCCCCGTACCCGTGCAAACATCCAACACACGATCGCCAGACTTCAGCGCCAGCAGGCGACAGGCTTTCTGCTTCCAGTGGCGATGCATGCCAAGGGAGATCACGTCATTGAGCACATCATAACGCGGTGCGATAGCATTAAACATGGCGGCAATGGACTGGGGCTTGTCTTGGCGAGGCTCTGCCGCCAAAACCACTGGCTGGGGCGAGGGAGATTGCGTATTCATAAAGCGAGGGTCACACTCACCGGACAATGATCCGAACCCATCACCTCCGGATGAATCGCGGCATCGGTGACAAAATGCGCCCCGTCGGGGCTCACAAAAAAATAATCAATCCGCCAACCCACATTACGCTCTCGGGCGCGGGTTTGCATGTTCCACCACGAATACTGCCCTGAGGCCTCCGGATGGCGCTGACGAAACGTGTCAACGTACCCCAGGGCAGCAATTTTATCGAGCCAGGCCCGCTCGATGGGCAAAAAGCCCGAAACGGATTCGTTTTCTTTTGGCCGCGCCAGATCAATAGCGCGGTGGGCGGTATTAACATCACCACAAAAGATAACGGGCTTGCCGGTCTGCAGGCGCCTGGCCTCAATGTGCTCCAGAAAGGCGTCATAAAAATCGAGTTTGTATTGCAAGCGCTCGGCGCTCTGATTACCGTTGGGGAAATACACGTTAAACAGCAAGAATTGCTCAAATTCGGCCCAACTCACGCGGCCTTCATCGTCAAAGCGGCGATGATTGCTATTGAGATGAGATTTTCCCACACCCATCTCAAGGGGGACAAGGCCAGGCTTAAAAAACAGCGCTACGCCACTGTAGCCTTTCCGCACCCCGTGATGAAACAGGCTCGTGTAGCCACAGGGAGCCATCAGCTGCGGGGTCAATTGCTCGGCTTGCAGCTTGGTCTCCTGAATGCCCACGATATCCGCGCCGGATTGCGCCAGCCAGTCTGCAAAGCCTTTTTTAAAGGCGGCACGGTATCCATTGACGTTCCAAGAGTAGAGTTTCATACTTCCATTATGGCTGAGAGGCTTAGGCAAGACAAATGCTATCAACGCCAGATTGACAAAAACGCCCTCTTTATATA
>JAYKJM010000134.1:0-4562 GCA_035285385.1 Vampirovibrionales bacterium | reverse complement strand
TACAGCCAACGCTTGCCGGGTTTAACGAAACGACTGTTCTCGCGCAACACAAACACCTCCCCTCGCTCACCATCGCGAAGGCGCGCCTCAAAACACACAAAACTTTCCTGCGCACCCGGCGTATCCCTCACAATCTCCAAACCCTCAAACGCCGTCGCCTCACAATAGGCCAGCAATTGCCGGCGCCATGCCGCCCGATGCGGGTTAAACTGCTCATTGTCTCGATGCGTGGTATCTATCAAATAATCTACCGCCCCCAAGGCATAAGCCGCATACCGCGAGCGCATCAAGGCCAGCGCCGTGGGGGCCGCCTTCCCCAAATGATACGGCTGACAGCAGCCTGAATATTCAAGCCCACTGTGGCAAGGACAGCCCACAAAAAGCACCTCAGAGCGCAGCAACACGCCCCAACAAACTCCACGCAAACACGTCGGTAATGGTCACAGGCACAATGAGCCCTGGCGCAACCACCGATGGTGTTAGAGCAACCCCGCCAATGGCAGCGCCTGAGAGGGTAGCATCGTGTTCTGGAGCACCTTCAAAATTAACCACCTTATTGCACGGCGTGCGTCCCATCCACCGCGACGGATTGCGACGACTGGGGCCTTCTACTAGCACGTCCACGGTTTGCCCTCGAAACTTCTGGCTCCACCGCAACGCCTGATCGTTCACCGCGTGGTTAATTGTTGCCAGTCGCGCTTGCTTGATGTCATCTGGCACCGCTTCATCATGCGCATTTCGGGTCTCCCAAAGCCCGGCTGGTGTTTGGGCTCTGGCGGAATAGGCCGCCGTATTGACCGCCATCACATTGCTGCGATAAATTGCGGCCACCGAGCGCTGAAATTGCTCATCGGTTTCCCCGGGAAAGCCCACAATCATATCCCCCGAAATTGCCACCCCCGCCACACGATCAAACAACGTATCCACCAGCTCAAAATACTCACGGCTGGTATAACCCCGCTTCATGCGTGCCAGCACCGTATCATCACCCGATTGCATGGGAATATGCACATAGGGCATCACGCGCTCAAGATGGGCAATAGCATCAATAATGGCGTCACTCAAATCCAGGGGATGAGACGTCATAAATCGAATGCGAGCCAAGCCGGGTAAGTCGTTCAACGCTTCAAACAAGTGTTGCAATCGCCAGTGCTTGAGTTCAGGGTCCGTAAAATCCTTGCCGTAAGCATCCACGGTTTGCCCCAGCAGGGTGACTTCCTTGACGCCGTCATCCACCAAGCGCTTCACTTCATCTAAAATTGATTGTGGCTTGCGACTCCTCTGACGGCCGCGCGTGTAGGGCACCACACAGTAGGTACAAAAATAATCGCACCCTTCAATAATGGTCACCCACGCGCTAAAAGGGCTTTGACGCACGGGCGCCACGTCATTGATGTAATCGTAGGTGCTGCCAATACGTTGGCGATCTGTGGCGAGCAATTGCATACCCGGTTTCATTTTTCTGGAAGAAAACGCGGTCGGCGCTTCTAAAAAAAACGACGGGTCATCGTCTTGCGACTCTGGCGCTGGAAAAAGTCGACGCGTCAGCTCAGGCAAATCATGAATATTTTGGGTGCCCAACACCAAATCAACAAACGGCACCCGATCAAACACGGTGGATTGGGCTTGCTGGGCAACGCAGCCGGCCATGGCAATTTTAAGCCATGGTTTTTCACGTTTGAGCACCTTTAGGCGATGCAAATAGTTATAGGCTTTATCTTCGGCATTTTCGCGAATCTGGCAGGTATTTAAAATGACAAAATCCGCTTGCTCGGGCGTGTCCGTGGGCTGAAAATCCACGGTTTTAAGAAGGCCCAGCATCAGCTCGCTGTCGTTTTGATTCATCTGACACCCAAGCGTCTCAATATAGACGCGTCGCGCTGGGCTGGCGGAGGTTTCCAAGTCTGGAGTTTGCAAGTCTGGTGAAGAGCTTGTTTCGGTCGGCGTTATCATAATTTTCATCTTATCATGAGGGGAATTGAGCGTTTTACCAGAGATTTGCTATACTGGCCTCACAAACTCATGTTGATCGAGCTCATCCGTGATTTTTTTTAAACCCGCACGCAAGCGAGATGCCTGATTATGGCCAGATTAAAATTTAATATCATTGATGCCCTCACCTTTGGCGTGCTGGTTATGGCCGCCGTGGGTGTGCTGGCGGTGCAATCAGGCTGGCATCAAACGGCCAGCAAACAAATTGAAGGCCAAGCCGATGTCATCTACACCGTGGTGCTGCCCGCCCTAAGAATCGAAAAGCCTGAATCGGTTTTAAAAACTGGCGACACGGCCCATCTTTCTGTTCGAAACCAACCCCGAGGAGATATTCACATTAAGGCCGTCTCTTTTAAGCCCCGTCAATTTGTCCTGCCAAAAGGTAATGGTGGCTACACGCTGATTGAAGACCCCAATTTAGCCAACGCCGTTGATGTCACCCTCACCTTGCAGGATCACGCCCAAACCACTCCCGATGGCGTTGTGGCCAATGGGGTCAAAATTAAAATCGGCATGCCCATAGATGTTGAAACACCTCTGCTGCGTGCCGCCGGCGTCATTACTTCTGTTGAGGTGTTGCCTCAACGCTAAACGTGACATGAAATAAAGGCTATTTGCTCAATGCGCATGTCTTTTTTGACATCAAGTTTAATTTTGGTGGGATTTCTAGCCGGTGCCCTCCTGCAAGGGCTTCACGCAGAACCAGCTCAGACACCTCCCATAGGCCTCACTGACATTGAGCCTTCCAAAGAGCCACCATTTTTATTAACCGCCCCCAGCTCAGCCCGCCAGGGAGAAGCCATGCTGGTTGGTTTTCGGATTGTTCATGGCGAATCTGTCAGAGATCCCTCCAAGCTTGCCAAGCAACTCGTATTTGCCGGTAAAACGTATCCGCTTTTTTGGGATGTGGCCGATTATGAGGCGCAATGCGGCAATAAAAACCCATTGCTCTGTAAGCCAACGGATCTTTCTTCTGAATCCTACCATTATCATCTGGATTACACAGCGTTGATTGGCGTACCGGTGGATTTGCCACCCGGGGATTATCCTCTATCTGTTGCGGGTGTTTCAGGTCTGAATCAGGTTATTCACATTAAGGCGGGGGGGTATAGCCGCCAAAATATTGCCGTAACCAAAACTATGGGAGGCCTTCAACCAGAACCTGGCGAATTAGAGGCCATTGAGGCATTTAAAAAGGCCGTGATGCCTGAGCGGTGGTGGCAGCTCCCCTTAACCCCTCCCACCCCCGATTGCATGAACAGTGCCTTTGGGAATCTGCGGTTTTATAACGGTAAATTTACGGGCAAATTTCACAAGGGTATTGATACCCGATCACCGCAAGGACGTCCGGTCAAAGCATCCACCGATGGCGTTGTCACCATTGCAAGGGTTTATCGTTTGCACGGCGGCACCGTTGGCGTAGACCATGGACAAGGACTAAAAACCATTCATATTCATCTGTCAAAAATTCTGGTTAAACCTGGCCAACGCGTGCGTCAAGGACAAACCCTCGGGCTGGTTGGTGCAACCGGATTTGCCACGGGACCTCATTTGCATTGGGGGGTTTTTGCAGGCGGTGAGCCCGTCAATCCAGTCTGGATAACCCGTGGCATTCGCCCATGTGGCTAATCCAGCGCCGCTCATATGTGTTGATGCAATACATCAATAATCTCAAGGGCATCCTGCTTTGGCAGATCGCGCATATCCAGCGTGTTTTGACCCCCATCCGACTCAATACTGATGCTATCCCACAGAAGCCCTTTAATATGCTTGACTGAGGCAATTTTTGTCAGAGCCAAGTGCTCTTCTTCAACCTCCCAGGGTTTAAAGGCATTGCCATGCGTGGCCGTCAACACACTGTGCGAGCCTATCATCAGTCGAGGCGGTGATAGAAACAACAACCAAGCCCCCCGCCAAAGTGCGGCCCAACGGCTCGCCTGAAAAACGCACTTAAAGCCTTCTTCTGTTGGCGCGGGCATAAGCACCTCCGGTTAATCTGGTAAAATCGTAATGGGTTTTCGCGCATTAAGCTCTTCGGTGGGTAAACGGAAGTAAAAAACGCCATCTTCCCCCGGATGCCAACAGAGAAAGAACAACTGACCACTTTTGCTGCGATACGGAAAATCAATCAGGCCGCGTTCAAAATCTTTCACCAGCACCCCGAGATCGGCCACTTTTTGGAGCCAGTGTTTCAATGTGGCATCAAAGGCATCCACATGGGCTTGCAACACATCATCATCGCCATCTTGCCCCAAAAGATGCTGTTTTTGCTGATGAAGGCGACGAAAAACGATGAGTTCATCGTGCTTGCGACGCAAGTCCAGATGCGCCTCGTAAAAGAGTTTTCGAAGCGTTGGCACCAACGCGCCAGCTTCTTCGAGCGTAAACACCCGAATGGGCATCTCGGCTGCCGCATTGGCTGGCGAAGCAGAGCCCACATCCATGAATGCAGCCTCTGAGGTCTCTGAGGCAGGATGTTCTTGGGAAGGGTTCGTTAAATCGCTCATGATGCTAGTCTAGCGCAATCTGTTCAGGGCAGCGAACCCCCAAAGCGAGCACTTTTTTGTGGA
>JAYKJM010000133.1:0-8366 GCA_035285385.1 Vampirovibrionales bacterium | reverse complement strand
GCTATGGGCAACGTCCTCAAGGGGGCGGCTATGGCGGCGGCGGCGGATACGGCCAGCGCCCGTCAGGCCCTCCAGGGGGTGGCTATGGACAACGTCCTCAAGGGGTCGGCTATGGTGGTGGTGGCGGATACGGCCAGCGCCCGTCAGGCTCTCCAGGGGGTGGCTATGGACAACGTCCTCAAGGGGGCGGTGCTTATGGAATGCGTCCAGGTGGACGGCCAGGCTTTGGTGCCCCACCAAGAGCAGGAGGTGGTTTTGGTGGACGCCCTGCAGGTGGTCCCCCTCGGCGTGGGCCGATGGGTGGACGTGCCGGCAGCCCTCCTCGTCAGCCTCTAATTCCTCGAGAGGCCTTGATGGAAATAGAGCGGCGTTACAAAGCAGCTTTGCCATTGCCGAATCCGGATATTCATTTGGTGATGTCTGAGGCGTTGGGGATTGAAGATCGTAAAGTTTTCTTTGGAATCAATCTGGTGCGCCAAAAACTGCGTTTGCCAAAACTGGATTATCCCAAGCGCAAGCTTGCGGTCACCCCAGATCAGATTATGGCGGTTCAATCGTTATATGAGCCCTATTTGCCCTTGCCGCCTATTGGTATTCATAAAATTATTGCAAAGCAGCTTCATATGGATGAATGGCGAGTTCATGTGGCGATTGGTCTCATCCGAAAATCGCGCAACATGGGGCGCTGGAATGAAGAGCGCGATGATTTGCCGGCTCAAATGAAGGCAGATCTGGATGCATTGAAGCAGAAACAATTAACCGAAACGCCTGCAGGCGTTCTTGTGGAGCCGCCTTTAGAGGCTCCTGTCTTAGAGGATCGTGATCTGGAATTGAAAGAAGCGGCGCCTTCAAAAGGTACCAAAAGCAAGACCAAGAAAGTGTCGCCGCCTGAGACAGTTCCGTCTTCTGAAGGGCTTGCAGGGCTTGATGCCCCTCTCTCATCCGATGCTGTGGCGTCATCATTGACGTCTCTGCCTCTTGCAGAGCAAGCCGATGTGCCAGTTGAAGAAGTCAAAATCAGAAGGCGTCGAAAGGCCGCTTCACCTTCTTAACGCGTGCATCTGTCTCAACAGCTGCAACAGGATGTCTCTCAATAAAATAACGGCTCTTGATGCCATGGCGCAAATTCTCTTTTTAGAGCCTAGAGTCAGGCCAGTCAATGTGCCGTTTAGCTTGTGGGCCACATGATTTATTAAACACGGCCTATTTGATAGAATGCGCTTGCAAGCTCAATTTTAAAGATACTCAGACGATTTCTTTTAAGGCGATTTCTTTTAAAGCGTTTTATCGAACTAAGAGTTTATCGAAAGAATTTCACTAAGGATCTCCCCCCCCCTATGCGACTTGATGATTTGCTCCATGTTTTAGCAACTCGATTGCCAGAGCCTCCATCTATAACCCCCCTTCATTCAGAGCTTTACGCTGGGCTTAAAGATACCGCCATCACCCAAGTGACGGCAGATTCTCGTAAAGTGGCACCAGGCAGCCTGTTTGTTGCCTTGCCCGGCTCTAAAGCCGACGGCCATCAATTTATTGAGCGTGCCATTTCAAGTGGTGCCTCAGTTATTGTGGTGTCAGAGAGCAAAGTCTCGTCGCTTTCTGCCCTTGTTAAGGATAATCATTCAATTGCTATTTTAAAAACCTCGAATACCAATCGGGCGTTTGCTGGCTTGGTCTCTGCGTTTATGGGAATGCCCGCAGAAAAGCTCACCATGATAGGGGTCACTGGTACCAACGGCAAAACCACCGTTACCCACCTTATTGAACGGCTGCTTGAAGATGCTGGCCATTCCGTCGGGCTGATTGGTACCCTTGGCGTTCGGGCCCTCAAGGGCTGTAATCCGGATCGCGTTGTCCATGAGAATGCCGAGGCAACCTATGACGCCACAGGAAACACCACGCCCATGGCGGATGAACTTCAGCAAATTTTAAGTAGTTTTGCTCAGCAAGCATATCAAGCTATACCCCTAGGCAGCGATTCGCAAACACAAAGCACCCCTGCCGGCATCTCCCACGTGGTGATGGAAGTTAGTTCCCACGCGCTGGATCAATCTCGTGTTTATGGCTGCGATTTTAAATTGGCGCTCATCACCAATCTCACGCAAGACCATCTTGATTATCATAAAAGTATGGATGCTTACTGTAGCGCCAAAGAGCGACTCTTTAGAGCCTTGAAAAACCAGCCGGATCGCGCGGCCGTTATTAACCTCGACGATCCTTGGGCGTATCGCTTTTTAGCCGCGACTCCGGCTCATGTCTCACGCTGGACCTATGGATTGAAGTCATCCGAGGCCAATGTGCGCGCCACCGACGTTGACTATAAAATTAATGGCACCACCTTTCACCTCATTACACCGGTGGGAGAATGCCGCGTCAGCAGCAAGCTGGGAGGGCGTTTTGGTGTCTATAATACATTGGCGGCCATTGCCGCAGGCCTTGCGCTGAATATTCCCCTAGAATGCTGTGTGCGTTCGATTGAAGCCGTAGAGGGGGTTCGTGGACGATTTGAAGTGGTTAGCCAACATCCGTTTGTGATTGTGGATTACGCGCACACCCCGGATGGTCTTCAAAACGTCCTTGAAGCCGCCAGAGCCGTCATGAAGCCCCAGGCAAGCTCACCTGACCAAAAATCGTTAGGCCGTCTGATTGCTGTATTTGGTTGTGGCGGGGATCGCGATGCCACCAAACGGCCAAAAATGGGTCGCATTGCCGAACAATTGGCCGATATTCAGGTTGTTACCTCTGACAATCCGCGCAGCGAAGACCCACAACAAATCCTGACCGATATTCTCTCTGGCATTGAGCATTTGGATCCCAAGCGAACCTACGTGCAACCTGACCGCCGTACAGCGATTCGATTGGCTATCAATTTGGCAACCCACCCAAATGATGTCGTTGTCATTGCGGGCAAAGGCCATGAGGATTATCAGATTTTACCCACGGGCACCATTCACTTTGATGATCGCGAAGAAGTACAAACGTACGTGGCAGAGAGCGTAGCGGTTTAGGCGGCTAAAGCCTTTCCTGTTGAATACGGCTTTTTTGCCTTGTTTTTGAGTGCGGGTATATGTGGTGCGGGTTTATTTGGTAAGCACGCATGAAGTTTATATGCAGGCGACATCACTTGCGGTATAACTAAAATCGATGAGACCTGCTGAATTTGCGTTGCCTTCGGTTTGTTCCGCTCAATCCCTGCATTTTATTGGTGTGGGAGGGGTTGGAATGAGTGGTTTGGCCACCTTGTTTGCTCAAACAGGCTATAGGGTGTCGGGCTCTGATGTGAGTGAAAACGGGTACACCAAAAAGCTTGCGATGCTCGGCGCTCGGGTGATGATTGGCCCCCAGGCGCCAGAGAATGTTCCAGATGAGTCGCTTGTTGTCATTTCGACCGCTATTGATGCCGATAACCCTGAGTTTTTGAAGGCCAAAGCGGCTGGACTTTCCATTTGCCATCGATCAGGATTATTGCGCAGCATTCTTCAGGAGGGTGCCCTTGGCATCCCTTTTGAGCACACCATTGGCATTACAGGTACCCACGGCAAGACGACTTTAACCGCCATGGCGGGCTGGATTATGGATCAGGCGGGTTTGGAACCAACGGTGATTGCTGGCGGTAAAATGCTCGCCTGGCAGCATACAGCCAAATTGGGAAGCCATTTAAAAATTGCGGTCGCTGAACTCGATGAAAGCGACGGCAGTCTTTTAACCTATCAACCCACCATGAGTGTTTTGACCAATCTTGAGCTAGATCATGCCGAACACTTTCCGGGGGGCATTGCCGAGCTGGAAGCGCACTTTGTGCAATTTGTGAAAAATCTGCCTGCCACAGCCACCGTTATTGTCAACGATGCTTGCCCGCGCCTGAGTCGATTATTCCTCTCGGAGGGTACACCACCGTCATGGACGGCCACTATCTGCCCCCTGTCGGCATTTTGTCTACCGGATGAAGTGGCACTGCCTTTTCCCGGAGCGCAATATCAACTCAACGCGAAAATGGCGCTTGCACTTGCTGCCGCACTCAATATTGATCAAGCAACGGCCTTGAGCGCGCTGGCAACGTTTCCTGGGGTCGGGCGACGTCTCGAGCGACTGGGAACTTGGACCATTGATTCTGAAGACCCTCAAAGCCCTATCAGCCTTCAGTTGCTTGATGATTATGCCCACCACCCCACGGAGGTTTCTGTGACGTTGGCTGGTTTGCGCCAGCAGCTGCCACAGGGGGCAAGGCTGATTGCCGTTTTTCAGCCCCATCGATTTACCCGCCTGCAGGCACTTTGGGATGAATTTTTAACCTGTTTTGATTGCATTGATGCCGTCTGGATAACCCCTGTTTTTGCGGCTCACGAGCCTGCTATCCCAAACATCACCCATTCTAGCTTTGCAGATGCCCTCCGCAGCAGACTCCAGCAGCAACCTTTCCCTCACACGAAGCTAACTCCCCAAAACGTCTTTGCGGCTCCCTCAGATGATTGGTCATTGCTTCGTGAGGCGCTAAAAGGCTTTGTCAAGCCGGGTGATTCGATAGTCACGCTTGGAGCCGGCTCCATTACGTTTTTGCTGCGTGGGCTCTCGTAAGCACTCGGGTTAACTGGGGTTTAATGATACACGTTATTTTGGCTCATCGGGTTGCGCATGGTTTTCTGTCAGTTTTTTGGGCTCATTTGGATGATCCATGGCGTTGGTAACATCTTTTGAAGCATTTTTAAACTGGCGCAAACCGTCTCCCAACGCGCGACAAACCTCGGGTAATTTGCCAGGGCCAAATAAAATCAAGACAATCACAAAAATAATGGCAAGTTCACCAAACCCCAGACTTGGTAATATAAAGAGGGGTTGAATGCTCGATGGTAACGATTGTGGTGTCAAAAAAGTTTCAAACAACATGACAAGCGGGTATCCTGTAAACAGCGTTAAACCACATTTGTATTATGACAGCCTTGATTCAATTCGCCAAATTAATTCCAAACGTGTGCACTTCTACAAGCCTAGCTCTCTGATTTATGCAGCGCAGCCGACCCCTTCTCGATTTTTCAAACCCAGCCGCCCTGATTCAAAGCATTCGTAGTCTGCAAGGCTTTCGAATGACCCCTCAGCGCGAAAAAATTATCCATATTTTTTTCAACCTTCCCTCCGGTGAACACTTGAGCGCTGAAGATCTCCACCGTCATCTGCAACAGACAGAGTCCGATGTAAGTCTGGCAACATCGTATCGGACACTAAATTTATTGGCTTCATTGGGTGTTTTGAGAGAGCTGGATTTTGCCGAAGACCATAAGCATTACGAGTTAGCGCAACCGGATGAAGCCCCGCACCATCATTTAATATGTCTCGATTGTGGCCTGACGGAAGAATTTGAGCTCGACTCTCTGGCGCCCTTAGCCAATGCCATTGCCCAAAAGCGAGGCTTTAGCGTGGCCGATTTACAGCTTAAACTTTTTGCCCGCTGTGAAAAACCCGATTGTAATCCTCAGGGGCATTGCCCGCTGCATCGTCATCATCAGCGGGTGGCCTTCTGAGGGAGCTTTTGCCGCCGAAGCTCCATAAAATATAGCCTTAACATGGGGGTTCACTCAATCTTTAGCTGCTGCCAAGATTTTTGTATTTTTAGAAATCACAACGGGTTGTTACGAAACGTTGCTTAGAGGGGCTGCTTTCCGTATGCTGAACCCATGGCGTCTATTGACGCTGATGTTTTTAAATGATCGCGTTTTGTTTTTCATCACAGGAGTTTTTAACGGTGTCCCATTCTATTCTTCTTGCGATTCCTTCTGTCTGCGGTGTCGCTGCTCTTATTTATGGCCTGGTGATGCGAGGCTGGATTCTGAAACTGGATGCAGGAACCGCCCGCATGCAGGAAATTGCAGCTGCCATTCAGGAAGGCGCAAAAGCTTACATGAATCGTCAATACAAGGCTGTTGCCGTAACCGCCGTCATCTTGGCGGCCATTCTTTTTGGTGCCTTTACGATTCAAAAACACAGCCTTGTCTATGGTGCGTTTGTGTCTTTGGGCTTTTTGGTGGGCGCTGGCTTTAGTGCGCTTGCCGGTTATATTGGCATGTTTGTCTCCGTTCGGGCTAACGTGCGCACCGCGCAAGCTGCATCTAAAAGCATGGCAGATGCCTTAACCGTTGCCTTCAGAGGCGGTGCTGTTACCGGCATGATGGTTGTGGGCCTGGCTTTGCTTGGTGTCACCTTGTTTTATTTTGCCGCCAGCAAAGCGGGCGTTTTCCCCTCTATCGTCGGGCTGGCGTTTGGATCTAGCTTGATTAGCGTCTTTGCAAGACTTGGTGGTGGTATTTATACCAAAGCTGCCGATGTGGGCGCGGATTTGGTCGGAAAACTCGAGGCCGGTATCCCTGAAGATGATCCGCGAAACCCCGGTGTGATTGCCGACAACGTGGGCGACAATGTTGGCGATTGCGCTGGTATGGCGGCTGACCTTTTTGAAACCTACGCCGTGACTGCGGTGGCCGCCATGTTTCTGGGTGATTTGCTATTTGGGCACAATACCCAGGCCATGCTTTACCCGCTGATGATTGGTGGGGTCTCCATTTTGGCTTCCATTGTGGCCACTTTTGCCGTCAAGCTTGGTAAGGACAATAGCCCCATGAACGCACTGTATCGTGGGTTCTATGTGGCCTCTGGCTTGTCTGCGCTGCTCATTATTGCCCTAACCTTTGTCATGTTTCCGCATGGGCTTCAAGGCGGTGGTCATGAACTTTCGGCGGTGGCCTTGGTCGGTTCTGCCGTTATTGGGGTTCTGATGACTTTTGGAGCCATGGTGATTACAGATTATTACACCTCAACGGAACATGCCCCCGTTCGGCATGTGGCAGAAGCCTCTCTGACGGGGCATGCCACTAACGTTATTGCAGGTTTGGCAGTGGGAATGAAAGCCACAGCCCTTCCGGTGCTTTTGATTTGCGCGGCTATTTTGGCATCGTTTCTGATTGCAGGCCTTTATGGTGTGGCCATTGCCGGGGTTGCCATGCTTTCCATGGCGGGCATTATTGTGGCTCTAGACTGCTTTGGCCCCATCACCGATAATGCGGGCGGGATTGCCGAAATGGCAGAAATGGATCCTTGCGTTCGGTTGGTGACCGATAAGCTTGATGCCGTGGGGAATACCACCAAAGCCGTCACCAAGGGGTATGCCATTGGTTCTGCCGGCTTGGCGGCGGTGGTGCTGTTTGCCAGCTACGTGCAAGATCTCAATGCTGCTGCCATTGCCGATACCGTTGGTAAAGTGGTCAGCAAAGGCTCTTCAGTCATTATGGCCGATATGAATCAACTGATGGCGCTCTTCTCACTGGGGGATCCTTACGTCATTATCGGATTATTTTTTGGGGGGCTTATTCCTTACCTCTTTGGCGCCATGGCCATGGAAGCCGTGGGAAAAGCGGGCGGTCAAGTGGTTGCTGAAGTGCGTCGTCAATTCAAAGAAATGCCTGGCATTATGCAAGGCACCCAAAAACCGGACTATGCCCGGTGCGTTGATATTGTAACGGCCAGTGCCTTGCAGCAAATGATGGTTCCTGCCCTGTTGCCTGTAGGAGCCCCCGTGCTCATGCTACTTTTAGGACATCTGGCGCCTGAAGGTAGCTTTGCCAGTGTCAAAATGATTGGTGGTGTTCTGGTTGGCAGTATTGTGACCGGCTTATTCCTGGCCGTTTCAATGACCTCAGGTGGCGGTGCCTGGGATAATGCTAAAAAATACATCGAGGATGGTAATCACGGCGGCAAAGGCTCCTATGCCCATCAGGCGGCTGTCACCGGTGACACTGTCGGAGATCCCTATAAAGATACCGCAGGTCCTGCCATTAACCCTGTCATTAAAATCTTGAATATCGTGGCATTATTGCTGGTGCCGTTTCTCATCTAAATGAGCCCCCATAAATGAGCCCCCATAAATGACCCCCTATGTATCGCCACGTTCCATGATGCCTCACATTCCAGCCGGAGTTGGGGCATCTGGCTCTTACACTTACCACGGTGTCACCACGCCCATGACGATTCAACAAATTACGATTTCAGGTGTGACAATGACGGGGTTGCCATTTAATGCGATTCATTTGCTGCCCGCGGCCACGCAACTGGTTGGCTGGTGTTCAGACGGTATTCAATTTCGGGTCAATGCTTAATGGGTAAGCCATCTGCTGAATGGATAGATATTAGTGTCCCGATTGGGTCAAATCTGCCCGTCTGGCCCGGTGATCCGCCGGTGAGCATGAACCGCGTATTGGATTTGAGCCAGGGAGACGCGGCTACCGTCAGTCGACTGAGCTGCGGCGTGCATACTGGCACCCATGTGGATGCACCGGCTCATTTTCTTGAAGCTGGTAGGCTGCTTCACCAAATTCCTCTTG
>JAYKJM010000132.1:0-20329 GCA_035285385.1 Vampirovibrionales bacterium | reverse complement strand
CTCTTGCAAGACCCTGCCACCCACGGCTGGATATGGCCAAGCGTGCCTGAGATGACCCGAACCATCGATGCAAAACGCTTCAAGGTCTCCATTGAGCCCAAGCCAAGCACCCTGGGCGGCCATTTGTTGCCCATCCACATTGGAGCCACGCGCAACGGGCAATGGAAATTATTTAGCGTGGATGCCCCAGGACGACTGTGCTTGCTAGGTACGGACACCACGGGGCGAGACTGGTTATCGCGGATGCTATACGGGGGACGCGTCTCACTTACCATTGGTTTTTTCAGCCTGCTTGTAACCATGCCCTTGGGATTGGCGATTGGCGGCATTGCCGGCCTTCTTGGAGGCTGGATAGATTATCTGCTGATGCGACTGGCAGAGGTCGTCATGGCCATTCCGAGCTTGTTTCTGCTACTCGCGCTTGCCGCCTCATTACCTGCCGATTTATCCAGCTCGGCGCGTTTTATGGGGGTGACCATTATTTTGGCTCTGATTGGCTGGCCGGGGTTGGCTCGAATTATTCGAGGCCTGGTGCTCTCCATTAAAACGCAACCATTTATTGATGCAGGAAGAACCCTGGGGCTGAGCACCCCGCGTTTGATGCTTCGACACGTTTTACCGCAGACCTTAAGCACCGTCATCGTGATTGCCTCCATCAGCGTGCCGGGCTACATTCTGGCTGAATCCGGGCTGAGCTTTCTGGGGTTGGGTATTCAGCAGCCTGATGCCAGCTGGGGGAACCTACTCAAAGAGGCGCAGTCCTTAACCAATATTTTAGAGCGGCCGTGGATGATGACCCCTGCTGTACTGATTGCTCTGGCCGTTTTAGCTTTCAACACCCTAGGGGATAGCCTACGTGACCAACTGGCTCCCACGGCATGAGATCACTAAATTAACCCGATTTTGAAAAGCGGCCGGCCTGACGGGCAATGACGGTATTGAACGGTTTCAAACGGCTCATTGGATTTCGGTGACGACCCGCCTCAATTACCTCCAGATGCAGATGAGCGCCAGAAGATGACCCTGTATTGCCCACGTTGGCAATGTGTTGTCCCTGAATCACACGCTGACCTTTGCGCACGTGCAAAGCAGAACAGTGGGCATAACGCGTGACAAGACGGCCATCATGCTCAATTAAGACTGACTGACCATAGCCGCCATCCCAGCCAATGGAAAGGACAACGCCATCTGCGGCGGCATGAATGGGTGTGCCGACAGGGGCGGCAAAATCAACCCCCTGATGCATACGACCGTGACGCATACCATACGGTGATGAAAACGTAAAACGAGACACGGGGGTCATCAAACCAGAAAATGCGGTTAAATACCGACGAGCATTCTTCTTTTTTTGGTGGGTCTGAGGCGATGCCGTCCCTATCTGAAGCTGAATCATTTGCGGCAATACCGCCACTGAATTTTGATAAATCCGACGCTCACTGGCCGTCAGAGGGGCAACAAAGAGCCCTCCTGTGGAGACACGCATTGGATTAACGGGCGCCACAAACACAGCCTCAGAGGTGGAAGCCAGAGGTTTGTGCGCCATTAAACGCGCAGATGGCTGGTGGCTTTCTAACAACGCAAGGTTGGTCAAAACCACCGAAAACGCCGTCAACCCTAAAAGCGCGACTGTCTGCAACAGTGGCTTTTGCAAGCGGGCACAACGGAGCATAGGTGTATCTCGATTTGCGATCGACCGTGCCGTTGTTTGAAATGGTGTCCATGTTCGTTGGGTCATAAGCTCTAAACCCTTTCACAGTGACAGAGTCCACTGGTCAACATATAAAAAAGACTCTGTTCATCACACATCCGTTTTGAATTATCTTTTGGGCTATTTTCAAAAAATGGCTTTAGTCTTGATTTTTAAAAAGCCAAAAGGACTGACAGATAAGGCGCTACGGTAGAGGCAATATCAATTTGCCACGCAACCGCCTCGGCAGCCACTTGCCTTATAAAGAGGACAACCACAAAAACAGGTTATCGAACGGTTCGATCAGTCAACCATCAAAAACGAGCGCGCTGTCAATTTGTCAGCTTACCTTGTTCAAGAGGCGAAAGTCGTCCTAGCGTTTTCCTGCCGGGTATCCAGAAATGAAAGACTGTCAAAGACAATCCACAAAAACTTCTAACAAACCCTTTTATACGTCAAACCATCCCATCACTCAACCCCAAATAAGCTCGCCTTCTTCAGATTGTTACATGCTCAAGAAAGACAACCAACCAGAACCTTCGCAAACTAGCGAGTGAAAAATGACACTATACAGGCTTTCAAAGTAAATTTACACCCGATAAATCGATGTAATCACCGTCTCTGGAGAATACTGACGCAAGGTTGTTTCTATATGGCTTGCAGCTGTTTCATCAACGGTTTTTAACGTGCGGGTGTCTGCAGATGACAAACCTGTGCTCTGGCAAAAAGCATCTGTAGCGGGATGGTTACCTCGATTTTCAACCGTCCAGCGCATCGGATACGGCCGCTTGGGGGTATTGAGCTGCACTTCATCGGGCTGAAGTTCACCAATCAAGGCACCCATGGCCGCCAATTCTGCTTGATTCGTGGGCATAAACATACACTGCAATACGAGTTTAGCCGTCGGGTTTGCTGCTTTATAATCAGCCTTGAATAAACGGGCTCCTGCCAGAATGCCTGCCAAGCTCACCCCGGAAACAGGGCGATTCATCTGCTGCAGCCCCGCTTCTGTACCTGCATCCAGCTTGATGGCGACAATATCGGCTGGCAAAAGAGCTTGCCGCACCGCTGGATTCTCGAGTTGTGTGCCATTGGTTAACACCATAATGGGCTTGTCGCATTGGGTTTTAAGCCAGGCAATAACATCACCAATATTTTCAGCCAGCGTGGGCTCTCCGTTACCACTAAAGGTAATGATGTCGGCTTTTTGCCAATCAGACTTTAAGAAGTCAGACTGAAGCTTTTGCGTGGGAACATACACCCGCCTCAGATTGGTTTTTTGCTGAATGTCACCTAACTGACAATATATGCAGTTAAATGAGCAGGTCGATGTCTCAAGCAACATGTCAATCCCCAAAGACCAACCCACCCGCCAAGAATAAACCGGGCCGTACACCGAGGAAGGCAAAGATGTATTTTGAGCGTTAATTGTGTTTTGAGCGTTCATAAAAAAATATCCTGTCAATGGTATTCTAGCGCATGATCACCATTTGCGAGACGTTCAAAATTCTTGAAAAAAACATTAAAAATAGCCTTGTAATGCGTCTGGTTTATTGTCTCATCCGTTGAGGCGCTTGTCATGAATCTCCCCTTTAGACATCCTGTTTTAATGGCTGTGTGCTGGCTGGTTATGCTAATACCCGCTGTTTTCATCACGCCATTTTCAAAAGCAAGCCCCATCGAAGGGATTGCCCCCGTTTCGCCCAAGCAGGTGGTGTCGATTTTACCCAGTGCTCACGATCAGCCCGTCATTGTCATGTTTAAATCCAAATTTTGTCAGGATTGTAAAACATTGCGTCCGCTCTTGGAACAAAGGCTCTCAAAAGCAGATGCCGCGGGCATTTCATTGATATTGTTCGATATTCTTGTGGATCGATCAAAATACCCGCAGGTGTTTCAAGCTTTTCGTCCCACCACCGTGCCCACGGTGATTTATATCCGCCGAGGTGGGCACATTCAAGAATCGTTTGTGGGCTTGAAAACACCCCAGCAACTTGAGCGTAGTCTCCAGAAACTCCTCTTGTCATCAATCCAACGCAGGAAAACACCCCTCGGCCGCTCATCATGATTTCTTTTGACGCGCTATCGCTGCAATTTACAAATTTGGTCAACACCTTAAGCGTGACCCCCACCCCTCAAGGGATGGCGCTGGGCATGGCGCTGTCATTTGCGGGAGGGGTGGTCAGCTCTCTGTTGCCCTGCACCCTGACCATGCTGCCCGTTCTTCTGGCGCTAATGGGTATTAACGATACAAAAGCGAAAGCCTCCTGCTGGGTATTGGCGGCTCGCAAAGTCCTGCTGTTTGTGCTGGGGGTTTGCTTGACCATGGCCGTGCTCGGCATCCTCTCTGGAATGCTTGGCTGGGTGTTTGGCGGATGGATTGGCCCATGGCTTTATGCCAGCATTGGCGTTTTACTGATTATTGTCGGCGGAGTGCTGGCTTCTTTACCAGGCTTTCGGCTGCTCAGCATCTCCAGATTTGGCTTTAGTCGCTTCCCGCATTGGGCAAGCTCTTCAGAGGGATGGGGGCCTCTATTTTTGGGCATTGCCATGGGGCTTATTGCCTCGCCATGCGGTACGCCTTATTTGGCGGCCATATTAGGGCTCATTAGCTACAGCCAGCGATGGGCGCTTGGTGGACTCTATTTGTTTGCATACGCGTTGGGGCAAAGCGCCGTCTTGATTATTGCGGGGCTTGGTGCAGGATGGCTTCAACATGTACTGGCGCTGCGCGCCTTAGGCAATCATCTTCAGAAAATAAGCGGTGCATTGTTTTTACTGCTGGGGGCGCTGCTATTGATAAAAAGCATCAGCTAGCAAAAAAATACCTGTGAACCATGCGCAGGCGCACGTAATTTTGAAAATTCAGGGGTTTCGTGAAGGCTTTAGACGTGGTTTAATTATTTTTTAATAAATGTAGGTTGTGCGTACTTTCAAATCAGGAAGGCTTTAATATAACCCGTTTTTCTGATTGTTTGACTCACCATTGTTATGTTCAATTTTTTAAAGCAGATACACAAATAAGACGTAAAAAAATATAAGCTTTAGACATCGACCAATACGTTAGCCAGGAAACATGAATCTAAAAAGATAATCCATAAAATTTGAAAGTTAAAAAACAGTTTAGGAGATTTTCATGATGCATTTGACAGAAACGACCCGTGCCACACGGCTATGCTTACTGCGGCAGCTACTGGCGCAACATCAACTTTTAAAAGGCATTGCCGGCATTGCCGAAACCCGCTGGGAGGCCATCCAAGCCGTTGTTGATGCGGCCAACGAATCAACGCATCTGATGGCTATTGATATCCCAGCAGACACCAAAGTGGTTCAGGCGACACGCTCACGGACACACTTACCCATTTTTGCCTCGGCACTAAGCGCCCAAGAATTACTGCAAGCCGCCATGGCAGGCGCCGATGCGCTGGAACTCGGCAATTATGATGCCCTTTATGAAGCAGGCGAATTTATTGATGCCACGACCGTCTTGAAAGAAACCCAAGAGCTTGTGTTTCAGTTAAAGCGACTGGGTCTGTTTAAGCGCGTCTTGATTTCGATCACCGTACCAGGCCACTTGGCGATTGACGCTCAAATTGATCTTGCTAAAGCGCTTGAAGTTGCCGGCGCGGATGTTTTGCAAACCGAAGGGGCACTACGCTCACTCAGCCGAGTCAAAGCCACGGCCAGCCTGTCGGCCTCCGAGAAAGCAGCCGCCTCTCTTCGGGCGGTTCGTGCCTTATCTCAGGCTGTTGCAATCCCCGTTATGGCCGCCAGCGGATTTGATAGCCATAACATTGCTGAAGCCATTGCAGCAGGCGCAAGCGCCGTGGGCGTTGGCCGTGCCTGGCGGAAATCTGGCAATGGTCATGCCATGGCCAAAACGGTGGCTGTTATGATTTCACAAATGCGTCAAGCAAGCGGCAGCCAACCTGTGCCTGCAACCCAGCATGCTGTTGCGTGCTAGGTTCCATTAGCAAGCCCTTCTAAACAAGCCCTTCTAAAGGATTGGCTAATCAGCGCCAGGATTTTAAAACTCCTGGCGCTTTTGTATGACAACATCCATATTTAAAAAAGCGCGCAAGCAACAAGAGAGCCTACAGAGCCCATTGCTGACGAACCGCTTCTATTGCCGCTTCAAGCTGAGTGACGTCGCGTCCACCTGCTAGAGCCATGGTCGGCTTTCCCCCACCGCCGCCGCCACATAGGCTTGCAGCCTGCTTGACGACATCGCCAGCTTTCCAGCCTTTGACCTTCACCACACTATCTGAAACGGCACAAGCAAACTGAACCCGATCATCAACCTGGGTGGCCAGGAAAAGCGCAAAATTTTTCCCCAGACTGTTTTCTGCCTGCTCCGCCATACTTTTTAGGCGCGCGCTGGCAGAGTCTGCAGGCAAATCAAGCACCTGATGCACCAGTATTTTAGGACATTGAGGCGTTTCACCAGAACCCGAAGCATATTGCCCCACCAACATGGCAAGCTGATATTGAGCCAGTTGCGTTAGAAGCCCTTCCTGCTCACGTTGATGCTGCTTGTGCTCGTCAAGCATTTTTTCAACCCGGCTCACCGCCTCCCACCGGCTGATTTTAAGTAACGTCGCTAAACGGCTCAATTGCGCGGACTCTTGGCGCACCTGTTTAAGCGCAAGCTCGCCTGCGACAAATTCCAGTCGGCGAACACCGGCTGCAATGGCGCTTTCAGTGACTATTTTAACAAGCCCAATATGTCCTAAACGCTCTAGATGCGTCCCCCCACAGAGCTCCTTAGAAAAGGGGCCATAAACCACAACGCGAACCACCTGGCCGTATTTTTCGGTGGCCATCATCAACGCACCCGATTCCCGTGCCGCCTCAATCGAGAGTTCATGGACTTGTCGCTCAGGGTCTTCCTGAATCCACGAATTCACAAGCCATTCCACCTGCCCCAGTTGCTCCGGGCTGACGGGGCGGTCACAGGTAAAATCAAATCGTGCCCCTTCGGGAGAGACCCGAGAGCCCGCCTGGGTTATTTCAAGCCCGTGGCCATGGAGTACTTTTCGAAGCGCGGCATTCACCAAATGTGTGGCCGTGTGATGAATTGCAGCACGATGACGTGCGGATGGTTCCACCTGCGCCATCAAGGTTTCGCCCACGCGTAATACCTCGCCATTGTCAAAGAGGCACTGATGGACAACAAGATCACCTACTTTCTGAGTGTCTTTGACAACTACCGTTAAGCCATGATGACCCACTTCACGGGAAAAGACACCTCGATCCCCCACCTGACCACCACTTTCCCCATAAAACGGAGTCACGTCCAGCACGGCTTCAAAGGACGTGTTAGTGCCTGAGACTTCCTCCACCAGCTCACCATCTTGAATCAACGCCAACACTGTGGCCTCTTGGCTCAGGGTGTCATAGCCTACAAATTGCGTGGCACCTAAAGTGGCTAACAAATCTGCATAAACAGGATTATCAACCAAGGTTTGAGATTTTCGCGCCGCGCGAGCCCTTGCTTTCTGAGCAGCCATGGCCTCATCAAAGCCAGCCTTATCTACACGCAAGCCGGCCTCTTCAGCAATGTCTTGCGTCATTTCAACCGGAAAGCCATAGGTATCATAAAGCATGAACGCCACATCGCCCGAGATACCCTGATTATCTGAAGTCTTGGTCGCTTTTAGCTCACTCATCAGAGCATCCAGCTGTTTGATGCCACGTTCAAGCGTTTCAATAAAGCGGGTTTCCTCGCGAGACAGTATCGATTGAATACGAGGCAACATGCCTTCAAGTTCAGGATAGACCGCCGCAAAATGCGCCACCACCACAGCAGCAAAATCTGCCAGAAACAGATCCAAAACTCCCAGTTTCTGGCGTGCAAAGCGCACCGCACGTCGTAAAATCATGCGGGCAATATAGCCGCGCCCATCATTGCTTGGCAGCACCCCATCGGCCAGTACCCAAACCAAAAAACGGGTATGATCCACCACAATTTTCAAGGCGGTGGAAATAGCATCTTGTTGCCCATACACCGTGCCCGTCATGGCTGCAAGAGCATGAATCAGGGGCAAAAACAAATCTGTTTCAAACGTGTTTTTAGCCCCTTGCAGCACCAAGGCAATGCGTTCAAGCCCCATGCCCGTATCCACATTTTTTTGAGCCAGCGGCACGCGCTGACCCTCGCTATCCTGAAACAACTCCATAAAAACAAGATTCCAAATTTCCAGATAGCGCGGAGAATCGAGGTTTATGGGCACAGGATGCGTGCTGGTATCGTGATTTGTGTGCGGTTGGGTCGTGTCATAGTCAGCGCCAAAATCAAAATAAATCTCAGAACACGGCCCACACGGCCCCGTGGCACCCGGAGGCCCCCAGAAATTGTCTTTCTCACCGCAGCGGATCACGCGCTCAGCGGGCAAGCCGACTGTTTTTGTCCAGATATCAAAGGTCTCATCATCACTTTGAAACACGCTGACATAAAGCCGCTCTGGCGGCAGGCCAAACTCTTGCGTAATCAGCTGCCAGGCCCACGGAATCATCTGTGATTTAAAATAATCGCCGAAGGCAAAATTTCCCAGCATCTCAAAAGCTGTATGATGACCACGGGTTCGACCCACCGACTCTAAATCGCTTGCCTTGCCGCTCACACGAGCGCACTTCTGGATGCTGACCAACCGCGGAGGCGTCGGCGCGGGTTCAAGCCCCAAAAACATGGGCACAAAAGGCAACATCCCGGCAGGAGTGAGCATCACCGTTGGGTTATTAGCAGGAATTAAGCTCGCACTCGGCACAGCACAATGTACGGCATCTGCACCCAGCTTGTCGCGAAAGAAAGCTATAAATTTTTCGCGAATCTCGAGGTGGCTCAGAGGTTTCCAAGTATGGTTCAAAGAAGTCATGGCACCTATTGTCTCTCAAAATCGGGGCTTTCTGCAATTTGTATAACAAACCTCCGACCCCCTGACAGACGGCGAAACGAAAAGCCACCGGTTTGGATTCCGGTGGCATAACTTCGGTGAACTTGCTAAGGAAAAATAATAACCGTTGACGTCACTATTTTTTGCTTGTGGCAGACTGAGGCGCGTTCCCTTTCCAGCTGGCACTCATGATGAGTTTAAATGCCTTCAGCGCGGTATCTGCCACTTCATTTAAATCATTGGATTCCATAATCAAGGCTCGCAAGGGCATTAACGCACGAGGGTCTCTTAAAACCCCCAAAGAGGCGGCCGCGCCTGCGCGCACCAGATCATTTTCATCACTGTTCTGCATGACTTCAATCAAGGCAGGCACCGCTGACTTTTCGGCAATTTTCCCAAGCGATTGAACCGCATAAATACGAACATTGACCCATTCATCTTTCAGCATGTCGACCAACGCATCCACCGCGCGCTTATCCCCCAATTCGCCCAAGGCACGGGTGGCATCACAGCGCACGTTAACTTTATCGTGCTTGAGAATTTCAATCAGGGGCTTGACCGAGATAGGGCCAATTTCAATCAAAGCATCCGCTGCCGTCATACAAACCTGACTATTGCTATCGCTGAGCGCCTCCACCAATGGGAGCACGACGTCTTCACCCCCCAAACGACCCAACGCACGCGCGGCACGAACACGGACGTCAACATTTTTGTCCAGGCGAAGCGATTCAATCAATGGCTCTACGGCACGGATGTCACCCAATTCACCCAAAGCGCGCGCGGCATAAAGACGAGCCGAACCATTTTTGTCATTCTTGAGGCTATCAATCAAAGGCTCAACCGCACTGGAATCACCCATTTCACCCAACATTCGAGCGGCATTGTATCGATCTTTCTCAGAAGGACTGTTGTGGAGCTGCTCAATCAGTTCATTAATCGTTTTTGGTGCTTTACCAGAAGATTTTTTGGTTTCTTTGATTTCTTGAGACATGGCATTCATTTCCAAAGCGTCCATAGAAAGAGTTGGCATACGGTTGTATTTCCTCCGATTTTCATAACAACTGGCAAGTATAGAAACTGGCAGCAGAACAACAATAACAAATCAGTTTGACAAGAAGTGGGCTTGGCTATTTAGATGAAGCATCAAGCAATCGATGACTATTTGATGCTCCAGGATGTTGGCATTGACGAACGAAAGACTTTTACGAAAAGCTTCATTGAGAAAAAAAGTTCAGAGACAAATAACGCACGAAAGACCTAGCAGGCACTGATTGAAGAGTGCCCCTCTCTTTGAACAAACAACCCATTTATATGAACGTTATTCGTGAGTGTTTTGTGCCAGAGAATGAAGCATGGTGACGCATTGTAAAGATTTTGTTAATTTTATTTAAAGAATCCGACCGTTCTAAAACCTTTATTTTTCAAGATGTCGCAGACGAACCACAGGCTGAGGCTCGTTTAACATCCAAGCAAATCAAATTCAAAACCAATAATAATCATAAGCGCAAAAGCACTTCAGATAACAAAAACTAGGCTATTGAACAAACGTCAATAGTCTGATTTTAACTGCTGGCAAATTGAATTTCTTCAAAACGAGCCAATTGCAATCTACCCATCAAAAATAATAAGCCGTTAAGAGACGTGTCTCTTAACGTGGGCAATAAATGCTAGAGAATCATACCATATTTTTGATGAGTTGGCACATTTACACGCAATTCGTAACATATGGCATCTTGCGTCAGAGGTCTATAATTACACTTGAAGCCGCAAGCAACGTGGCGACCTGCCATTGACAAAGGGGCTACAAGTTGCAGCCCCTTGCTTAAATGATCGTAATCTTGTGAGGGCTAGGACAACGCCGAGGGAATCGCCACCGGGGCAGGCTGTTTTTTAAACCAACGATAGTCCGCATCCGGGAAGGCATTATCGATGGCTTCTATTTCGTGGAGAACGACTTCATCCACATAGCCTGACTCGAGCATCTTGGCGAGGGTCTGAAACCGAGTGACATGTCCCTCAAAGCGTTCAATGGCATAATCCTTGGCTTGGAAGGTTGTCACCAAAAATGGCCAATCACTGGCTTCCAGCAAGAACAACTCTCGCATGGCCTGGTTTAACGCTCGTACCCTGATTGGGTTGGTCTCACCTTCAAACTGAGTTGCCAGGGCGAGCATTTTATCTTCAGCGTCATGAATAATAGGCCACATCCAGTCGGTGTTTTGATTTTGCCAAACCCAATAATGGCCACCCTGACCCCAAGTGCTCTCTGGCAGGGTAATCGCTGTTTTAGGCGGATGACAACGCAAATAATCGCTGCCTGTTGACAAACGAATATCGGGATGATTATCCAGCCCCTTGATCACACCGCGAAACCATTCAACACCTTCAAACCACCAGTGGCCAAAAAGCTCCGTATCAAAGGAAACCAGCAATAAAACATGCTCATTATTTTTTTGAGCAGATTTTTCCTTGGCCAGCTGCGCCAACAGGCTCACGTAGTGCTCTGCGTGCTCTTTGGCTTTGGCTTTTGCCAGCAGCGGGTCATAAAGCATTTTATCCCCAATACCCCGCTCTTTGCTGGTAAGGCGCCAGTAATGCATGCCGGAGTCGACATCTTTTTGGTGAAACTCGCGATAGAGGCCATCACCAGGATAGCCATAGGTGGCAGACCAAACCTGGAAACTGGCTCGATGGCTGCGACCCATCACCGCAACAGGATAATCCCGCATCCAGTAGGCCTCATCGGTGGTTAAACCGGTTGGAGCCAAAGGGACATGCGTGGGAACATACTGAACCTTAAAGTCATACAAACCAATGACACGACGCGTATCAGAGCTTTCACCCCCTTCAAGGGCAGAGTACTCAGTAAAGAAATATTCCAGATTTTGCTGGAATAAAAACATATCAATGCCAGGGCGCACATAGGTTTCGCCAGATTCCGGATCCTTAATTTGCCACGCCGGACGATAGGCACACTCAGGCAACCAGACACCTTTTGGCGCCCGGCCAAAATGACGCTTGTAGCTTTCCACCCCCGTTTTAAGCTGCGCCGTAATGCTCTCATCATTACCCTGCAAGGGCAAAAACCCATGCGTGGCAGCAGAGGTTGTAATTTCAATACAGCCGGCATCCTGCAAGGCGCGAAAGGCGCCAATGACATCCTGATGATAACGCTCACAGAAATCACGCAACAGATTGTCAAACCACGTTTCATAGTAGCGCGCCAAAAACAACAAATGAGCCGCGTGAGGCAATGTTGGCTGACTTTCATATTTAGCAATATCTTTACGCACGGCCAGCAAGCGGGTTTCAATATACTCAATAAAGCCAGCCTTCAGATGCGGATCAGCCAACTGCTCTGCCAGAATAGGCGTAATACCCAGGGTGATATTGGCCGGAATTCCTTCAGCGCGCAACTCATTAAACAAATTAAGCAACGGCAAATAGGTCTCACACATGCACTCGTAGAGATTTTCCTCACCAAAAGGCCACATGCCTGCCTTGCGATAAAACGGCAGATGGCTATGGAGCATAATGACGACCGAGCCGACCGGCGACCCAGAGACATCCGCCCCAGAAACAACAGAGGAATGTGGCTCGTGTGACATAGCGTTAAAATCCTTCCGGGACGAACCGAAAAACCAGGGTAGAAGCGAAGACAACTGGGCAATAATTCTTCACAAAATCGGCTTTGTTCAGAGCACGCATATTTTTTAAAACGTGGACGATAAAGCTCAAAAAACACTTACCCCGATCATGATCTGACAACAAACCCTATTAATTAAAATGCATTACCAAAACCACTTTACTAAAAGGGCTACCGTTTTTAAACATTTCACCAAGACAATTTCTTAAATGACAGGATCTTAAGGTGTTTTCAAAAACTAGTTTGAAATTGGCTCTGGTACTGGAGACTTGATACAGTATAACCTGATGTACTATAACCTAACGTGGTATAAGGCTATCAGAAGTCGTCTGCCACCACAAGGTTCTGCTTGGCGTTTGATGTTTACTGATGATTTTTACTGGCGACTGCCCAAAACTTTTTATTGTTATTTAAATGTCTCGAATGTGGTCTTCTTTCTTTCAATCTCCCATGGCCCAATGGCTGCTCAAGGCAGTCATAAGTGGGGCACTGCTTTGGGTGATGATTCAGTGGGTGGGTCTTGAGGCCTTAAAAACAGTCCTCAAGCCTTCTCTGGCGCAATGGATTCTGGCAGGCGTCGGCCTATATCTAATCAGTCAGGCCTTCAGCAGCCTTCGTTGGTATCAGCTGGCAACCGCCCTGATAAAACCCATCGGCCAGCGCCTGATGATTTTTCGGTTTTTTGGCTGGTATCTGCTAGGGATGTTTTACAGCCTTTTTTTACCCAGCGCCATCGGCGGGGATGCCGGCCGCGTGCTTTGGTTGTCTCGTTTTGCGGGGGTTCAAAAACGAACCGCCTTTCTGAGCGTCCTGGCCGAGCGCGGCGTCGGATTTTTGAGCTTAATTTGGCTGGCTGGCGGCTTAGTCTGTATGCCCGACATGGCCAGCCACTTGCCTCAAGCCGTAAGCATTACCATCCTGTCTTTTGCGGGGCTGAGTCTTGCAGGATGGGGAGCCTTGTTATGGATGCGTCAGAGCGCATTCTGGAAAACCATGCAAAGGCATCCACTGGGAGCATGGCTGGCTGCCAGCGACGTGTTATGGTGCAATCCTAGGCTGATGGTAAAAACACTTCTACTGGCTTTTGCGGTGCATGCCTGCATGGGGCTGATTCTGACTGGGCTTGCTTTCGGGCTTCATCTTCAGATTGCCTGGAGCACCTTACTGTTATCTTATGTGGCCGCCAGTATCGCAAGCCTACTCCCCTTTTCTCTCAATGGCCTTGGTGTTCGCGAAGGAGTTTTAGTTCTGGTTTTAACCCTCTATGGCGTGGATCGCTCTTCTGCGGTTGCCCTCAGCGTGAGCAGCATGAGCGTATCGACGCTGACCAGCCTTCTGGGGGGAGTTTTTTGGCCTCTGAGCTTTTCAAAAGCCACGACCCTGCCGCTGAAAGCTGTGGCACCAGAAGCTTCAAAACACTCCTCTCAATCCTCTTCGAATAACGCATCGTCAGCCATTACTTGCAGCTGCTCACAAGCCATATCCCTTGAAGCCTTCTGACGCTCCGTATTTCGACCTGCCTGACGATGTTCACCCTCTAACCTTAAGCTGAGGCCTGTTTGGCCATGCTTGCCATCTCGAACTCTTAAGCCAAATGATGATTTTTGACTTCGCGCTTCACGTTGCACCTGTCCAGCCTTCGCCTCTAAAAGCATCCCTAAATAGCTGGCATATCGCGAGGGCTTGATGTGGATACCCGGTTTCAACGTGCAGGTTGTATCATGCGGCTCGTGCAGACAGTCATCAAAGGGACAAGACAGCCCCCCCCCAGACTCTGAAGGACTTAATTCCAAAAAAGCATTGCGCACAGCAATCGGCGAATAGTCCTGAAACGTCAACTGACTAAATCCTGGGGTATCGGCAATCAAGCCTCCTTGCAAAACGTTATCAAGCGCATCATCCAGGGGGAGCAATGCCACGTGACGGGTTGTATGAGTTCCGCGTTGCAGCTTTTGGGAGATTTCGCCTGTTTTTAAACTCGCGTGAGGTAACAGGGCATTAAGAAGCGAAGATTTCCCGACCCCGCTTGGCCCCGCCAAAACCGAAACATGCCCACTGAGCAAAGAGCTTAGGGCAAGTTTGTCTTCAGCCGTGCTCACTCCTTTAGAAAAAACAGACAAAGGAAGTACCTGAATCCCCAAAGTCGACTGATACACAGAGAGCATCTCTTGCAAAAGCGTCTCTAAAGCTTTGGCAGAAAGTAAATCCGTTTTCGTAAGCAGAATGACCGCTTGCAAGCCTGACAATTTAGCATGCGCCAAAAGTCTATCCACCGTTTCAAAACTGAACAAAGGCTGCTCACAGGCCACTGTAACCAGCACTTGTGTGACGTTTGCAATGCGGGGACGCTCCAGAGAAGTTTGTCGAGGCGCCACCGCCACAATCCGAGCCGTTGCTTGTGGCGGCGAAATTTCATCCAGCGTCACGGCATCCCCCACGCGAATAAAAATACCTGTTTTTTTCAAAACACCTTTAATACTGCATACAAGGGTTTGACCTTGCCATAAGACAGTATGGCGATGGCCTTCAATGGCCATTACCAATGCCAGATCCGGTGTTATTTGCATTGCGGTTAATAGTGCATTCAATAGAAATTACCCGCCTCTTTGGCCTCTAACGTGGGTATCAGACTGCAGGCTCATAGTTGCCAGCGTTTACCCATAATGTAATGTAAAGATGACACGATTGGATTTGTAACACATGTCAAGAGGTTCGATAAAATGAATTTCTGTTCGTCGTATCCGTGGTTTCATAATGTTATCGCGTTTATTACGCCCTGCTTAAGTAACGCCTTCATCACCTCTTATATACTGACGTTTATCTTACGATCATCATTCTCTCAGGATAGTTTAGCTTACCGTGACCCAACAGCCTTCTGACGCTATGCTTCATCGCAACCTCAACGTCGTGCGCCTTCATGCCAGTGGCCTTTTTTCGGATGCGCCATTGTCCTGTGCTCCTCCTAAAGTTGCCATCATTGGCTGTGGCCGCTGGGGCAGAAACCTGATTCGAAATTTTTCCAGCCTGGATGCACTGGCCGCACTGATTGATGCTTCTGCTGAGACCCTGCAAGCCGCTCAAGCGGACATTCCAGAAACGCTGGAAACCCCCTGCTTTGAGTCGTTACAAACGTTTTTAAACAGTGCCGTCAGCGCCTCCGTATCCGGCATCATTATTGCCACGCCAACGCATACCCACTTTGCCCTGGCGCGCCAAGCCCTAGAAGCCGGCAAGCACGTGTACGTCGAAAAACCGTTAGCCACATCTGAAGCTGACGTTTTGCATCTGGAAACCCTTGCCAAAAGTGTAGGTAAGCACCTCATGGTGGGGCATTTATTGTTGTTTCATCCGGCGGTCAGACGTTTGCGCCAACTCATTGACTCCGGTGAATTGGGAATCATTGAATCCATTGAAAGCGTGCGATTAAACACCAATCCTTTTCGCCCAGATGCCAGTGTTCTATGGGATTTAGCGCCTCATGATCTCTCCATGATGGCTTATGTGCTGGCAGGAGAGCCGATCGCCCTTCAATCTGTCATTGGCGAGCGTACACAGGAAGATGGCAAAATTGATATTGCCCGCCTTGACTCGGTAATCGACAGCCCCAAACACGGTATGATCAATAGCCGCTTGCACGTGAGCTGGGTGCATCCCGAAAAACAGGTTAAACTGACCATTAAGGGCAGTCAAAACATAGCGATTCTCGATGACACTCGAAGCGATTCCAAGCTGGTAATCCAAAACCCGAGCAACCTCAACGCCGACAGCTCCGAGATTGCCATACCCTACCTGGAACTTGAACCGCTTCGGCTCGAGTGCCAACACTTCCTTAATGCCATCAGTAACCACCAGCAACCCATGACCCATGCCCGCCATGCCTTACCATTGGTGCGCCTTTTAGAAGAAGCTCATTTAAAACTCCTCTGACAATAATGTCATGTTCAACAACCCTCCATGCGCCATACCCTTTTTCTTGCACGTTTCTGCAGGGGGGGCGGCTGATAAGAAAATCGAGCCGACAAGCACCCATAAACTCTGGTTTTTCAGAATCCGAGCTGAAAAAATAGCGTGGCGAGGGTTGTGATGTCGTTTAACGAAACCCCAGCCTCTGAGTTGACGGCTGACTATTGCCAGTTAAAAGCCTGGTTGTCGCTGCAAAATCTTGGCAAAGAAGTCTTGCTGCCCAAATCGGCCATGCGGTGGCTTCAAACCCTACAAACCAGCAAAGGGCGTCAAGCCTCTGAAATCCTTATTATTGAAGGCATCCACGCTATTCAAGAAGCCTCTGCTGGCGGTTTAGACATCTTGCTCTGCTTTTCAGAAAGGCGCTTTGACCCTTCATGGCTTGGCGAGTCTCTCGGCGCTAAAATCCTGCCAAAGCTTGTCTGCATACCAAGAAAAGACATGACTCGACTCGCTACGACAGAGACGCCCCCCGTTTGCCTGGCGTTAATCAAAAAGCCGAAAACACCCGCCATGCCAGCTGTTTTTGAACAAGATTACGCCGTAAAACCTCCCTGCCTACTGATTTTAGATAGCCTGCAGGATCCGGGTAACGTTGGAACGCTCATTCGCTCCGCGGTTGCTTTTGGTCTCAGTGGCATTATCAGCACGAAAACAACCGTGGATATTTTTTCACCCAAGGTCATTCGAAGCAGCGCCGGGCTAGTCTTTCGATTACCCGTTGTGCCAACTGATTACGATTTGGAGGGCATCATGGGGCAATGTCCCTCATCGAGTCGATTCTGGCTCACTACCAGCCATGCCACATCGCCAGATGGGGAGAAAACTCACTCCCTGCATCCGGGCATCTGGCTTGAAACGGCTCACTCAAACACCCAATGGGATGTGCTAATTCTGGGTAACGAAGGCGCAGGTCTCAGCAAGCGCGATGGCCAGTCATCGAAGCCCTTGCAGGCTCAGTGGTTGCAAATTCCAACCACTCCCGCCTGTGAGTCCCTCAATGTGGCAGTGGCCGGCAGCATTCTGATGGCCTCCCGTTATCAGGCGCTCGGCTAAGTTCGAGTCGACCTCAAGCCGTCAAGATATCACTTCGCGTCGCAGGGCCAAGTGCCTGCTAATTGCCATCTAACGACAGGCCCGCAATCGATTCAGGCTCATCTATTAACAGGTAGTCTACAATTCGACGTGAGCGCGATTTTGGCAGACGCGAGACCAGTTTGACATAAGCCGTCACTTGCCAATTTGCCTTGCAAAAAGAATCATCCAAATATTGATGAGGCCATATCATCTTTTTCGTGCTCATATGTCTACAGCCCCCCTCGTAAAAATAACGCAAGCCTAATTTTTCCATTACAAGCATAAAAACAAAATAAAATATTTTGATGCTAGCGAGTATCGGAAATTTTAAACACGCCTGTTTGACAGTCCGCTTATGACCCTGCTAACGACCCAGAAGGGAGATAAAAGGGTGTAGGAATCACATTCTGACTCAAGGATGAGAGATTTGAAGTATTCTGCAAAAATAACATTGGCGGACGAAGGGGACACTCTGCAGAAGGACTCGGCCAAGTAACTTTCGTTGGGGGATTGAAGTTAACCGTAATTGGCTTGGCCGCCAACGAGGGCAACGGCAAGGGTTGCACCGCGCTATTGAGCAGGCCTAGCTTTTGAGCCCGATTTTTACGAAAAACCAGATTCAGCACCGTGGGCAACGAGGCATAAAATACAATACCGCTGGCCAATTGCGCTAAAAATGCCACATTTTTACCACTGCCAACATGTTTGAAGACTTTGCCCTTGACGGCTCGATTGACCCATTTTTCGATGGTTCTTGGCAAAATCATAAACGCAAGGCCAAAGCCGCCTGCCCGCCATAGCACTTCTTTTTTCTCGAGGGGATCCCGGCTTCCCAAAAATAGTGATAAATAAGAAGGCAGGGCCCAATAAAAATACAAAGGCAGATCTTTCATTTTGGCATAATCGCCGCCAGGCAAGCCAAAATGGCGATTGACCCCCTTCAGAAATTTGGGGAAAGTCACTTTTTTTGACACCAGTCCCATGGTAAGGCCGGCAACCCCAACAGCCGCACTGAGCCCTATGGCCATTCCTTTCAAAAATCGATGAATATCATGGTGAGCAGACTGTTTGGCCTTCATGACTTGCTGCGGGGTATGATTGACCTGAAAGCCCACCATTTCTGTATAGTTGACCGCACCTGTTCGCTTCCAGGTGAGCCAATTGCGCAAAAACGCCGAATGCATCACATAGGTGCCGGCAAATAGATAGGTAGCAAGCGATTTTCCTAAAACATACCAGGCCTGCTGATGGGGCTTTTTGAAGGTCAAAGCCTTGGCATGCTTGACCCCTGCCTGAATCACGTCTTTGGAGACAACCTTTTTAAGGAGATGATCGAACCCTTTGCTAAACGCATACGTGACACCAAAAACCCACCATAAATTGCCAAATTGATTAATGGCTTGATCCACCATTTCATTTTTGCTTTGTACCAGCGTGACATGCGGCACATTGGCACCCCAAAACTCCTTGGTCGCCGAGTTCAGTAAATTGTTACTGCGCAATAAGGTGAGGATAGAAGCAGGGGATGCTATCATGCAAACTGTTGCCAAATAGTGACAAAAAAAATCCAGAGTTAAAAAAAGAAGCCTCTCAATGGGCGAATACATTGATTAAATCAGAACATGGTTTAAATGTGCGGGTTGCAGCAGCCATGTAACAACTTCTTGCTAACAGTAACATCCCCCTTAACCTGTCAAAATTGACGGCCTTATTCTTGAGTGCAAAACCCATGTCCTCCTCCTCTGAACATCACGCCACCCCTAATATGACGAATACGATGGCTACAATAACAAGCCAGAGGAGCCCTTGCCCACTGAGCGTCTTGTTTGTGTGCATGGGCAACATTTGCCGATCGCCACTGGCGGAGGGGTTATTTTACGAGCGCATCAAAGCCCTGGATTTATTGCATTGTGTTGAAATTGATTCAGCCGGCACGCATGACTACCACGTTGGTCGCCCACCAGACACGCGCGCCAGAGAAGCGGCCAAGCGCCACGGCTTTTCCATTGATGATCAACGCTGCCGGCAGGTGGATGATGATGATTTTGAGCGCTTCGACATCATTCTGGCTATGGACAACCAAAATTTAGCCTTGCTCCAAAGCATGTGTCCACCCGCGCGGCATCATAAACTTTACCGCATGATGTCTTTTGCCCAACAGCGTCCTGAAACGGAAGTCCCCGACCCTTACTTTGGCGGCCACGAGGGTTTTGACCATGTGGTTGCCCTGTTGCAGGAGGCCACAGAAGGGTTATATCAGCACATCCAGAAACAAATACCGGTTTAGGTCAATAAATTTTCCCGAAGTGCCTTAACGGCCGCGCCCGTTCGATCACAGACGCCGAGTTTTTGAAAGATATTTTTCATGTGGGTTTTCACGGTATTTTGCGTAATCACCAGATGACGGGCAATATCTTGATTGGTACGCCCTTCGGTAATCAGTTTAAGAACGTCCACCTCACGCCCCGTAAGCCCGTGTGAAACCCCCGCCTCTGGAAGAGAGATGCCCGACATTCCCGCCGAGGGCGTTGTAGCGGAGGCAAAACGCTTTTGAGGCGTCGCACCAACAGGCGGCAGATTCGAAAAAGCCTGCTCTGTTGCTACAAGATTTTCAGAGGCCAAAAAAGCCTCTTGAGACGGGATGTTCATCGAAAAAGACGCTTTTTTAAACGCCTTGGAGCTCGATTGTGCGCCAGCCAACGTAGTGGAGGGCGCCCGCAAGAGCGAAGGCAACAAGCGCGCCAAACGCGGGTCAATCCAGCAAATGTCTTGCGCATGGACTTGAGCCAATATCGGAATCATTTGCGCGGTAGGCATCTCGATAGGTAAAATGGCAGAAACACCACCTTGCAACGCGTGATAAAGCGTTTCAGCAGATGGGCAACTGACTAAGAGCACTATCTTGGCTTTTGGAAATACCTCACGCAAGCGCCGGGTGGCCTCCAAGCCATCAATGGCACCCGGCAGCACTTCAGAGATCAAAACCACATCGGGCTTATTGATGGCGTAAACGCGTGTAGCATCTTCGCCGCGATCGGCAACGCCGGCAAGCGTCATGGCTTT
>JAYKJM010000131.1:0-18356 GCA_035285385.1 Vampirovibrionales bacterium | reverse complement strand
AGTGTGGTTCAAATGGTGATGGCACCTTTTGGGCCTATCGGCAACGCGCTTGGGTTTGTATTGAGCACAATGATATCAGGCTGCCCTCAGCGGCTTTTGCCAGAAGCATCACGGTTTGGCCTCAAAGCGGGTCTCTGGAAAAATTTAGGCGCCATTTTTGCACCCAGTACCTGGTCAGGAAACCTGGCAATGTGGGTGATTCCAAGCTTTCTCTTGAGTAAGGTTTTCGGGGGAGAAGATAAAGCGCTGGCTCAGCAGCAACAGGGGCAGGCTCAACAAGCAGGGCAAGCTGCCCAGTGGGCGGCGACACTACCTGCTCAAACTGTTCAAGCTTCTCGTGGGGCTGCTTTAACTCAGGAGCAAGTTTTAGCCAAGGCCCAAAAATCCTTGCTCGGCGCGCAAGGGTTGCTACAAGACACGATGCTCATGCCAGGTCAGACAATGGCAGGCCAAGCATTGCCAAGTATGCCGCATGCGCCCAACGCGCAATCCATGCATGCGTTTGCCCCGGCCATGATGCCCACCTATGCCTGAAATGGCGCCAAGGAGTACTTTAAATGCTTGCGTCTGCCTGAAAGCGAACGGCGCGCAATTTTTTGACCACAGATTTTAGGACAACTTTTTTGTGATAGCTCAGGGGCAGCGTGTTGTTGACGAGTACGCTGGTATGAGCTAACGCGATTTTGCTCCCATCTTGTCTCCCCTGTTGCAGCGAGGCACAGTGTTTTGCCACCATGTTTTGTTGCCGCAGAAGGATGCCTTTTAACGAGTTAAACCTTGTGTCCATTCGGCTGCTTAAAGAGGCGTTTTTGAGAGCATTGCACATTGCGGCAAGAGTATGGAGCATACTAAAGCGCGTTATTGAGCATCTTTTAAGCGGCCAGCGTTGTTGACGCGCCATGGCAATCAGCCGATCGGGGCTCATGCTTTGGATTATCCAGCCTAAAACAGTAAAAACCATCAAGCCGCCGAGCAGGCCTAAGCCCAAAAAGACAACCAGCAAGAGACTCCACCGAATCATCTGCTTTAGCAGGGTGATGTCAGTGTTTATATCCAATAGGCTCATGAGGCTAATACCATCGGCTGACTTGGTATCAGCCCCTGTTTTGTGAGTCTTTGTCTGATAACCAGCCGCCCGATGTGGGCTTGCTGAAAAAGCCTTGCTAGAGGCGGGTAAGGCGGATGTCTTCTTTTGTGGGCGTGATGCGCCTTTTTTTGATGTCAGCCTTAATGAGCTCGACGTCGCATGCGGGGTGTTGACTTGTGAAACGCGCACCAAGCCGATGTCTGCTGGCACGTTTGGCAGCAAGATTTTAACACCGCCTGTTTTAGAATCCGGCAACGCGCGCCCGACGTAGCGATGGGAATGATCCAGGACGACAGGATACCCCGAGTCAACTTGAGCGGCCGAAAGCCTGGCTTTTGGCAGACGAATGACCATGCCCTGATTTTCCAGGTAGGTCTGGTAATGCACAGGCCCTCCCTGCGTGTAGAGTTTGACTTGTAAGAGGTCGGCCTTGTTGGTGAGGAGTTCAAATCGGTTAATGGTCACAGATTGGCCGGCGTTTGAGTCCTCAGACGTTTTTAAAGAGTTCATCGCCTTGGCACTACAAACACCCGTCAACAACCCTGAGCTCAAGCTGAGGCTGCCGCAAAGCAGCAGGGCAACACAGACTGCAATGAAACCGCTTTTTGGCATTAGATGACCCCGCCTGGGCAGACGGTGATGATGGCGATGACAGTCGAAAGGCGCAACAAACATAGAAGTCACGTAAAGCCCTGTAAGGCTTTTGTCAAAATGGAGAACTCTCTCTCTTGAGGCTAAAAATAACGGCGATACATGCGTTTTTTAGACGAGCTTCAAATTGTTTTCAAATTTGATCGGATTCATTTCACAGGAATTCTTCTTAATATTCTTAGCTGATGGCCTCTTTGTCAACTGCCTTGCGTGTATCGTACATTCACGGGGTGTTGCAAAAATAGGGTATGACGGGCTTTTGCTCTTGCGATATGATGAATGCCATGACTTTGAAGCGACCTCTCACCGTATTTTGCAGCGTCTATGAAAAATCGGGGTTAATCCCCCTACTGGAGCCGCTTGTTCGGGATTTTCAGGCTCAGATTGTTGCCACCGGCGGCACGGCGAAACATCTTCAGGCGGCAGGCTTGCCTGTTATTGAGCTGGGTTCGATTACAGGGTTTGATCAATTACTGGGCGGTAGAGTCAAAAGTCTTCATCCTACGGTGTTTGCAGCGCTTTTAGCCTCAGAGAATACAGGTCGTTTGCCAGATCCAGCCTTGCTGGCATTGCCATTTTATTTGGATGTGGCAGTTGTGAACCTCTATCCGTTTGAAGCGGGCTATCAAGAGCGGATTAGTGGCAAGCCGGATGTGGATCTTATTGAATTAATTGATATTGGCGGGGTGTCTCTGATTCGGGCGGCGGCTAAAAATCATGCCCACGTCAGCATCCTTACCCGGCCGCAGCAATATGAGGAGTTTCTGGCTTCTTTCAAGGCAGCAAAGCAGGCGGCGCTTGAGCAGCCTGCTTTGGCTTGTCGTCAGCGGTGGGCGTTAGAGGCGTTTCGCCATACGGCGGCTTACGATGCCACGATTGCCCATGCTTTGTCGGAGACTTTAGCCATTCCAGAGCCTGCGGATGCATTGCCGACAGCGATGACGCTTCCCTTGATTCAGGCGCAGCCGATGCGCTACGGCGAAAACCCTCATCAGGCTGCGGCATTATACAGCTTGGCTGGAAAGCCTCTCCCGTTTCGCGTATTGCAGGGCAAGGCGCTCTCTTACAATAATCTCTTGGATATTGATGCCGGCTGGGCCTTGGTGCGAGAGTTTAATGACGGCGATCAGGGCGAAATCGCCTGTGCCATCATCAAGCATAATAACCCGTGTGGAGTTGCTATTTCAGAAAAATCATCTCTGGAGGCTTATTCTCGCGCGTTGGAGGCGGATCCTGTCAGCGCGTTTGGGGGGATTGTGTGCCTCAATCATCCCGTCGATGAAGAAACTGCAAAAGCGATGGCCGCTCTGTTTTTAGAGGTTATCGTGGCACCAGGATTTACGCCAGATGCGCTTGCGGTTTTGTCTGCCAAGAAAAATTTACGGCTTGTCACGATGCCACTGACGGATGTGCGATCGGATGCGTTGCCAGCCATTAAGCAACTCGGGGGTGGCTTGTTTTTAGCTCAAAAAAGGCTTTTAAATTCTTCAGAAGAAAATGTGCCGCAGTCGTTGAGCATTCCTACCCGCTGTCAGCCGTCGCCAGAGTTGCTGGAAGATTTGCGCTTGGGCTGGAAAGTGGCCAAGCATGTTAAATCTAACGCAATGGTGTTGGTCAAAGAGGGGCAAACGGTAGGCATTGGTGGCGGCCAGACCAGCCGCATTGGAGCCCTGGAGCTTGCGTTAAATCAGGCTTGTGATGCCGCCAAAGGTGCTGCCTTGGCCTCAGATGGCTTTTTGCCTGCCGTGGATAATGTTTATGCTGCGGCGCAAGCCAGAGTGGGTGCTATTATTCAGCCTGGTGGCAGTATTAAAGATCCTGAAGTGATTGCCTTGGCGGATCAATTGAATCTGCCCATGGTATTTACGGGCGTCAGGGAGTTTAAACATTAAGTGGCTTTGGGTGCTAGTGAGGTTTCGGTCACCCGACGTGCTAGCTTTTGTGCGGCACATTATTATTGGCGTGACGATTGGGATGAGCATCAAAATCGCACGATTTTTGGCAAATGCAGCAACCGACAAGGCCATGGGCATAATTACACGCTGGCCTTGACGGTCACCGGCCCTCTGGATCCTAAAACAGGTATGGTGATTAATCTTCGTCAGCTCAAACAGATGCTTAAGACGCATGTCATTGAGGTCTTGGATCATCGGCATTTAAACCACGAGGTCTTTCAACTGGATCCCGAGTTTACTCATAAAAATCCGACCCTTGAGCACTTGGCTCAGTTTATCTGGCAGCGGCTGGAAAAGGTATTGCAGGCCGACCCCCAGCCATGGCGTCCTAGCCATCTGGTGGTCACCGAAAACGAGGATCTTTTTGTTGAAATGTTTGACGTTGACATTTTCGAGCAACCCGTTCTTGTTACATAATCGCCATGGTGCAAAATCGTTCTTCCAGGCTTAAAAAAGTGGCACGAGGCAGTGGTCAGCTGACGCTTGAGGGTGTTGACCCCTGGACGGTGACAGATTTGACCCAGCACCTGATTGCTGTTTTATCTGAAGATGCTGTTTTGGGTCATCTGGTCTCGGTGCGTGGGGAGCTCTCGAACGTGAAGCGTTCTTCCAGAGGGCATGTCTATTTCACGCTCAAGGATGAATCGGCTAGTCTCAGTGGCGTATTATGGGCTAGCCGTGCCGCTCAGCTGTCATTTTCTCTGGAAGATGGCCAGGATGTTGTTGTTTCAGGCCAGCTTGAGGTCTATGCGCCAAATGGTAGCTACAGTTTGGTCTCTCAATCTATTGAGCCGGCAGGCGTTGGCGCGCTGCAGCTGGCGTTTGAACAGTTGAAGGCCAGGTTGGCTTCTGAAGGCTTGTTTGATCCGGCACGCAAACAGCCGATTCCTGATTTCCCGTTTCGGGTAGGGATGATTACGGCTGCAACCGGTGCGGTCATTCATGACATGTTACGCGTGCTGCAGCGTAAAAATCCTAAGGTCTCCGTTGTTTTGGCGCCAGTACCCGTTCAGGGAGAGCACGCTGCCAGTGCCATTGCTGAGGCTTTAACGGTCTTAAATGATCCGATTTTGGCTCTTGATGTCATCATTTTGGCGCGGGGCGGGGGATCGTTTGAAGATTTGTTTTGTTTTAGTCAAGAGCCTGTGGTTCGAGCCATTGTGGCCAGCCGTGTGCCGGTGATTACGGGTATTGGTCATGAGCCAGATTTTGGTTTGGCTGATGCCGCCGCCGATTTTAGTGCCAGTACCCCCACGGCGGCGGCTGAGCATGCCGTGGGCGATTTGGCAGAGATAGAAGCGTTTCTGGAGGCCTCCTTGTTGCATTTAGCCACCGTGGCGCTTCGAAGTGTGTCAACGGCAGAGCAAACGCTGGATATTTTAGTGGAACGCCTGCAGCAGGCCACCCAACTGTGTGTGACACAGGCGGCGCATCATCTTGAACTGTTAAGTCAGCAGCTTCCAGTGGGAGTCAAAGCCGTATTGCAGCGTCAAGAGCATCGTTTGGCGTCGTTTTCATCAGAATTACAGGCATTTAGCCCCTTGGCCACCCTGGCGCGAGGCTATGGAATGGTTATCAACGAGCGCACGCACATGGTCATGAGCTCAGTGGATCAGGTCAAACCCGATGATGCCATTCGGGTGAGGCTCTCAGATGGTGAATTCAAGGCGATTGTTCACGCCTAATACTTAAGGTACTCTGAAAGCAATGAATGCAGCATCCAGATAAAAACCTCTTGGCCGGCGGGCTTAGATGTCAAAATGCTCATGATGCGAGAATAAGCATGCTCTCGATATTCTTACGATTCTGGCCGGAATGTTTGTTGATGGGTGGCTTTTTAGTCATTCTGTTGGGTGCCTTGTCGTCCATTGCGCCATCGCCTGGTTCGGAGGTGCTAAGTCTGCAAGCCGTCCTCGACCCCAGGGGATTGCCTCTGTTTGCCAAAGCAAGCCTGCTGGGTATGGTGCATCCGTGGGTGTGGGTGCAGCAAACGTTTTTATTGGCTCTGAAAACCGGCTTGAGACCCTCTTGGTTTCATGCCTTGTTTGCCCTTCGATTGCCCAATTTACTGGCAACATTGGCTGCTTTAATGGCCGCCTATGGTTGGATGCTGTTATTGTCGCGCAATCGCATTAAGGCACTCATTGCCCTGGTGTTGTTGATGTTGACCTGGGGGACGGTCAGTACGGCGCGGATGGCCGATTTAAGTGCGCCAGCCTTTGCGCTCTGGATGGGCTTAGGGGCAAGTATGACGGCGATGATGCAACTTGCAAATCGGCCATTGTCGACGGGTGCCAATCGACAGGCATTAATACCGATGATAGGTTTGGGGTTAGGCATTTTATTTGGACTTGCGGGGGTAATGGGGGGCTGGCCGCTATTATTATTGGCTATTTTGTCTGCCATAGGGCTGACTGTAGCGCTTCAGTCTTCGCAGACAAGTCATCTGGCCGATGGTAATCGCACGGCAATTTTGGGCTTTGCTCTTTTGGGTGCGGGATTGGTCTTGGTGGCCTGGCTGCCTGTTAATCCAGCAGTTCAGTTGACAGTTGCTCGATGGATTAGCTGGCCACCCTCATTTTGGGAAGCCGTATGGTCTTTAAGAGACTTGATGCCAGGGTTGCTTTTTTTGCCAGCTGCCGCTCACAGATTTATGACTGCTCAGTCTGGCCGTCGCGCCCGACGTGGAAACGCTACCAGTGAGCTGGCCTATTCGGCGTTATTGGGGTGGTTAATTCCTGCAACGATTGGCTGGGTGTTGCTGGGCTTGTTAGGGGTGGCGGTTAATGGCTTTGTGGTCTTGTCACCTTGGGTGCTTTGGGCGAGTTTATATGTGAGCGATATTCTGGGAGGTGACTATCAGCTGGAAACACGCCGCTGGCATGCAATTACCCTAGAAGGCTGGGTATTGATTTCGTTATTTGGGTTGCTGGGGTTGGCTTGGCTTTTGTTTTCGGATTTACCGGATCGTTATTTGGCGGGTGTGGCGTGGTCACTTCCTGGGCCGGATGCCATGGCCTTGTTTTTTGACAAGAGTCTATTTCTGCCGGTTTGGAAGCTATGGTTGTTACCCGGTTTAATACTCGTGTTGGTTGGCGTCTTGGGTGTTTTGGTTTGCTCGGTGATGCGATTGCTCAATGAGGCGCTCATCACGCAGGCGGTAACAACCTCAGTGCTCATTATCTGGATGCTTTATGGCGTTCTGCCTATGGTGAATCCGGCAACGCAACCTGTTTTGTCCAAGACGCTCCACTATGCTGTGGATTATAGTCCTGCGGCCAAAAGCACGGTGGCTGTGGTAATGACGCAAAATCCACTGCTGGGTCTTAGTGCCTGGATAGAGCCCCGTTTTGTGGCTCAGTGGCAACGTGAGCCCTTCCCAGCACTGTATAAAGCTTCAGTGCCCATGATTTTAGTTTGCCCCGAAAAGGATTATTACGCCTTGCCCTTTGACGTTCGGCGTGATTTCAACGTGAAGCAGGCCTTTACACAATGGCGTGTGTCACCATGGTGGCAAATTATTCTCAATCGAAGTGGCTTAATTGAGCAGCCTCGTATGCTTTTGCGACAAGAGACCGTTATTTTGGCACAGCGATCGTCGCTGGTGTTATCTTCTCAGGAAGGTCAGATGCCATGACCGTAAAAAAACCATTGGCAGGGTGGTATGATGGCGCGCCCTTGAGCAAAATTGTTGTTCGTGGCTCAGATGCCGCGTCTTTTTTGAATGGTCGCCTGAGTAGCGATGTCTTGGCACTTGGCGATCATCAGGGACAGCCCACCGCCCTCTTGGATCGAAAGGCTCACGTGCTGGCCTATGGATCGTTGGTGCGCCTGTGTGCCGAGAAGTTTGAGCTTTGGGTGCATCGCGCCCTGAAAGACGTGGCATGCTCGCAGTTGCAGCGCTTTCATATTACAGAAAATTTGACCATCACGCTGGAAGAGTCTCCACCACTGGTGTGGCTTTTGAGCCTCTCTATGCTTGAGTGTGTTTTTGATAATCAAGCGTTGCCATTGGCCGCCTTAGCGCCTAACTCCCTGCGGCAGCATGATGATCTTATGGTTTTGTCTGGCGCATTTGTGGCGTTTGGCCCATTTCCTGCGGTGGGATGCTTGGTTTCAGGGCCTCAGCAGGCCATTGAGGGTCTGATAGCGCGTCTTCAAGACCAGCACCCAGAGGCCTATTGGTCTTACAAACAGTATGAGGCCTATCGCCGAGAAGTGGGACTGCTTTTACCCAGCCTAGAGCTGCCAGCTGATGTCTTATTGCCTGAAACAGGTCTGGAGCGCTGGACCGTAAGTTATGAGAAAGGCTGCTATTTAGGTCAGGAAACCGTGGCACGGGTTAAGACCTATGGTAAATTACAGCGTTTGCTGGGTGGGGTTGTGTTTGGACGGCTAGCGCAGGCCTCAAAATTTCCTCCGGCGGGGATGCGCCTGTCTCTACCGGATGGTACGCCTGCTGCTACCTTGTGTTTGGCTTTTGAGGGCGAGCTTCGTAAGGTACCCCATCCAAACCCGGCGCAGGAGCAACTGGTTTTGGGAGCCGCCTTACTGTCTCCCAATGCGCGAACACCTGGGCAAGTGTTGATTTCACCGGATGTCCCTCTTTTACAGGCCAAAGTCGCCAGTTTTCCGATTACCCAACCTGCTGTGATGGCCAAGGAGGCTTCTAAAGCCTTGGTGGAGCAGGCTTCTAAACAATTTATTTTGGGTCAGTTAGCGCTGGCAGAATCTATGCTGAATCAAGCCTTGAGCTTAAACCCTTTATGTGGCGATGCCTATGAAAGCCTTGGGGTCATACTCGGGCGGCAAGGGCGTTACGAGGAAGCCATTGCTCTCATGCATCAGCTTCAGGTGGTCGACCCAGCCTGTGTGATGGCGCATACGAATTTATCCGTGTTTTATCAGAAGCAGGGGCGCATTGAAGAAGCTGAAATTGAAAAAGCCAAAGCCACAACTTTGGCGTTTCAAAATGCCATGCGTGCTAAATTGCCGCCTCAAATAGCGCAGAAACCTTTATCCCCGAAATCTGATGGGCAGGATGAAAAACCAACCTCCACTGCTGTGCAAACGCATGCCTCATCATCATTACAAGCACCAGCGCCTTTGCTGCCGTCGCCGCCCGCCGTTGTTGCTGATGAGGCAGAGGCCGCCATTGAAAAATTACGTCTACGGTTACTTTTGTTTGATCAAGCGCTTCAATTTTCGCCTCATGATAAACTGGCGCTTCAAGGTAAGGCCAGTGTTTTGCTGCAAATGCTTCGGATGAGCTCGGCCATTGGCGCGCGGCAAGATGAAGCCTACCTCTTAGAAGAGGCGCTGCTTATAGAGGCAGGCGTTGCCATGGCACATCAGCTAAAAGATAATCAGCTTTTGGCACAATTTCAGGCGTTTAAAGGGGTTTCTCCTGATGAAGACCCCCCGCAAACAAGCCCCTTGAGCTCATCTTAGCGAAAGACGGCGGAAGGCGGCGGCTTATGCGTTTGCTCAACATAGTAAACTCCAGGGTGACAGGGTTTTGGGGCGTCCTCATCAAGAGCGTTTATAGGTTCGACCGTTTTTTGGTGCTCTTTTTCTGTGGGAGCATCGTGTTGTCACACGCGCTTGTGCGCGCTCAGCAGATTTCTGTTGAAGAGGCCTCAAGCTTTTCATCGAGCGCTCAGGTGTTTTTGCGTGGGTGTTGTTCCTATCATGGTGGCATGGCTGGCTGTGAGGCGACTCGAATGCGCTGCGCAGACGGCAGTTTGAGCCCACATTGCAAGTGTGTTTACGATCCGTTGACGCAACGTTTTTGGCTGGGCAAGGCGCTCTTGCGTGTGCAGGCCATTCCGTTTTTTTCTGTGATGAGTCCGCCGATTACGCCAGCGCAACCCCCTTGCGCATCCGAGCCATTATCTCCCGCATTGCAGCGGCTGTCTCCTGTTACAGTTCCGTAATCTTGCTCATGTGAGCGTTGGCAAGACCGTTAAGCTGCATAAGGTTGATATACAGATAGAGCGTGTTTCCAACAGCCATTGGGGGTTCCTATGGGTTCGGTTCCTGTCATACAAGCTGGGGTTTCCTATTACGGCAGTGGGCTAGGATTGTCCATCAATGCCATGGCGACCCACATGGAGGTTTTAAAGGGACATGCCGATAATATTGCCAATTTTGGTATCCCCGGCTACCGAAAAGAGACTCCGCACGTGACGACCTTTGCAGAATACCTGGGGCCCAATGGTGTTGAAGTGAGTAAAAGTAACGAGATTGGCAGGCTTCGACAAACCAATTTGCCACTCGATTTGGCCTTGGCAGAAGAGGGCTTTTTCCGAGTGCAGGATGCTAAAACCGCTCGGGTCTCTCAAACCCGAGATGGCCGTTTCATGCTGCAAAAAGACGGCCTCATGACTACCATAACGGGGCAATATGTCCTCAATGAACTTGGCCAGCCGATTCGAATTACCCATGCGCCCAGTGACCTAAAAAAAGGCCTTAAAATAGACGAGCATGGCATTTTGAGTGTGATGGATGAGTCCTCTGGCAAGTTTAGCCCAGTTGGCAGGCTGTCTGTTGTGGATGAGGCGGGTCAGAAAGCGGCCAAAATTGATGTCAAACAAGGCTTCATTGAAGACAGCAACGTGATGTTGCAGGATGAGTTTGTGGGCATTATTCCGCTTCGACGACATTTTGAAGCCAATCGTCAGGTGTTTATGATTCAGAATGATAATTTATCCAAACTGATTTCCGAATTGGGACGGAGTTAATTTTAAACCCCGCGCCCTGTCAGCAGCAAGAAAGAGAGAGAGAGTACATTTACCATGATTCAGGCCATCATTGAGCAAGCCGCGCATAATGCCAAAGTACAGTTCAACGTATTGGATCACGTGGCGGGTAATATTGGTAATATGTCGACGACGGGCTTCAAAGTCCGCCGATTTGAGCAATATATTAACGAAGCCGGCACGGTTAATGGCACAACCCGGGTAGATACCAGTCAGGGAACCCTGATGGTTACCGATCGACCGCTTGATATTGCCATTGACGGGCCTGGCTACATTCCGGTTACACAACCCGATGGGCAAACCGCTTACACTCGTGACGGTCGCCTGGCGATTAATGCTCAAGGGTATCTGGTGACCATGAGTGGGGATATCGTGGGGGATGGCATCCAGATTTCAAAAGGGCCAGAAGGCTACGAACGCCTCTATATTCATCCGGATGGCAACGTTGAAGTCCTCAAAAAAGGAGACAGTAAAGCGACTCAGGTTGGCCAGCTTCGATTAGTGACGTTTACCAACCCGGAAGGCCTCCAGCGCGGTGGCAAGAATAAAATGCTACCCACAGAGAGCTCTGGCAAGCCACAACTGGCTGCCATTGGAGACGGCGGCACGATTAAACAGAGAACCCTTGAACACGCCAATGTCTCCACGTTTGATCAAATTGGGGTCACGATGCGTCTGAATGCTTCGGTTATTTCCAACATGCGGATTATAAAATTCAGCGATGAGCTATATCGCCAGGCCGTTAACCTCAAGCAATAATCTCTCGTTAGGGTCAACGGTGTGTAACGGCCCATAGACAACAGACTGAAGCTGAATAGACTTCAAAAAATAGTCACTTGTTTTTTTTAACACCTTAAAGACAAAGAGAGGGTGCCTTATGGACGGCTTTAGTACACCCGGATTTAACGTGATTAGCCCTTCCACGGGGTTTGTGCCCGAACATCTGGGGGGGCTACTTCGTGCCATTGGGACGCGCCAGCGCATCATTAGCCATAACGTGGCCAATGTGGAAACACCCGGTTACGAAGCTCAGGAAATGGATTTTAAGAGTGTCCTCCAGAAGGTTAATAATCCGCTTGAAACCAGGCTGGCTCAGAAGATGGGGCGCACGGTCATGGAAAGTGACATTTCAAGCTCCGGTAAACCGGTGGACATTACCCATGAATTTTTGGCGATGCAAGAAAACCAATTGGCCTACAGTATGGCCGTTCGTCGCATTACCACGGTGTTTAGTAATTTGAAAAATGCCGCCCAGGTTGGACGATAACCCCTGACGGTGTTTGCTGGGCACAATAGGATGATAGCTGTTCTTAGGCAATATAGAGGAGTTTGAAAGTCGATGTCTTCCCTGCACGATAGTTTCGAAATTGCGGCCTCAGGCGTTCGTGCCCAGTCAGACCGCGTTCGAATTCATGCCCATAACATGGCCAATATCGGCACGCCTTACTTTAAGCGAACGATTCCGGTTTTGACTGAGGGCGGTGGGGTGACTTTCAGTGATATGATCAGCACCATTCAGCGCGATGGGGTGCTCAGCATGGGTATTGCGGCCAGCCCAAGTGGGGTGATGATGGAGGGCGGGGTTCAAGATCCTACGGACGGTCAAAAAATCTATCAGCCCGATCATCCACAAGCGGATAAAAACGGGTTTGTGACGCTGTCCAACACGGAACCAATGTCAGAAATGGCGGGTGCCACGATTGCTTCCAGAATGTATGAAGCCAATTTGAGTGTCATCAGCGTCGTCAAGCAAATGGCCAACAAAGCCCTTGAAATTGGTCGCGGCCAGTAGTTTTTAATGAAAGTGCTGAAAGGTTTGCGATAAGGTCATTTCAGTGACCGCACCTTCTGGATGATGCAGCCAGGCACCCGTGCCGGAAGACACCACTCCCAACTGAACCACTCCAGCAGGCAGCGTGCTATTGGGTGGTACGGTGCCAACCAGTTCGTAATCTTCCCCACCGTAGAGCGCCCAATTTATTGGTGCAATGCCAACTTGCGCGGCCACTTGGCACATGGCAGGGTGCAACGGAATTTGATTGGCGGCAACATCAAAACGCACCTCACTGGCCAGAGATAGTTTAATGAGGGCATCTGCCAGTCCATCACTGCTATCCATCAAACTATAGCGGGGCATAAACTCAGCGAACCACTCACCTAAGGTAAGCTTGGGCAATGGCTTTAAATGTGCCTGACGGCAAATATCGGTTTCGGGTGAGAGGGGTTTTTTGCCATTTTGCTGAAATTGCCACAAGCCTGCGGCACTCAGTCCGTGGAAGCCACTGGCTACGATCCAGTCCCCAACTTGAGCGCCTGTGCGAAAGCCAGCGTGGGTGACGGCTCTTAATAAACCGGTTACGGTCACATTAATGACCCAAATCGGGCTTCTGACGGTATCTCCCCCACACACAATGGGTGGCAGACCCAGGGCATTTAAACACGCCTGAATGCCTTCATAAAACGTTTGAACGTCTTCGGCTTCAATGGTGGAGGGTAATCCTAGAGAAATTAATGCGTATTGCGCTTTGGCTCCCATTGCTGCAATGTCGCTTAGTGCGCCTGCCAGGCACTTCCAGCCCACTTCGTGTGGTGTGTAATAGTTAAAATCAAAATGTTGGCCTTCAATAAAAAGATCCGTGGAGAGAACCTGCCCTAACGAATAATCCAGATAGGCGTCATCATTGAGCCGGTTTCCCGGCGGGCCAACAAAACGTAAAAAAGATTGTATCAATTCGGCTTCAGTGGCCATTGGGATAAATGCTCTGTGCAACCCAAATTGAATCGGATTGTGATGTATTTCTTATAACAAACATATGTATTATGAGTGAAAGCATTCCCATGCGAAAAGGCTTCGTCCTTAAAATCGAAAATATAGCGGCCTTAATGGTGTAAATCCATCAAGACCGCTAGGCATTTATGGCTCAGTCGCTAAGACTGCAGCATGGATGCACTAATATGGTTTTGTTTTGCTTCTAGGGATTTGATTTTGCGCTCCATGCGCTGACGAGCTTTGGTATCGCTTTCAGGCAAGAGGTTACGATAGGCTTCGTATTCTTGTATGGCACGATCATAGGCACGTTCGCGGCTGTATATTTTTCCAAGTGCCAGACGTGCTTCAGGCAAACGGGGGTTCAGCATCGCGGCCTCTTGATAGAAATCACGCGCGCTGGCTTTTTGCTTTTTAGAGAGCGGTTTATCCAACGATTGTGCCAGGCGGAGTTTCTTGAGCGCATCATTTTTCTGGGCGCTTATGCGATTTAATCCACGTTCTGCTTTTTTATTTTGCGGATCCATCGATTTGACCAGTTGATAGACTTCACTGGCCATATCCAGATCCCCGTAGGTGCGCAAGGTTTCAGCCAAGGCCAACTCTTGGCGGGTGTCAGAGGCCATGGCTTGCATTACATCGCGATTCAGCTGGTCACTTTGGCTAAAATTACCCAAAGTAAAGCGGGCTTCTGCCACCGCGATTTTTTGATTGGTCGTGGTGGGCGTTTGATTGGCCAAGGCTTCCAGTTGAGGTTTGGCTTGTGGGGATTTTCCGGAGGCCTGTTGCAGTTTCAGTAACGCTAGCTTCAGGGAAATATCGTTAGGATTTGCCATCGCGGCACGTTCCAAGGAGGATTCTGCATCAACCAAGACGTCTGGGCCTATCAATGACTGCTCAGATGTCGTATTTTCGGCCACTTTATAATAGGCCTGTGCCAAGCCTTTAAGCACTTCAGGATCATTGGGAGATTCGGCAAGTGCTTTGCGATAGTACTCGAGGGCTTGTTCCGGTTTGTTGACTTTTAAGGCCAAATTGGCTGTTGCAGTCATCATGGGGACACTGGCAGGATTGTTATTGAGCGCGCTTTTGAGTTCGCTCATGGCCAACTCTTCATCGCCACGGCTGCTCAAAATTTCTGACAACGACTCATAGGCCGGCAAATATTCAGGATCGGCGTTGATGGCTTTGCGCAAGTTGGTAATGGCAGCGGCTTCATTGCCTTGCAAGGCCAACGCTTCTCCCACTTTGGACAACACCGGCGCATTATTGGGCGTCTGATACAAAGCCGTATTCAAACTTTTAAGGGCGTTGCCGGAATCACCTTGAGACAAATACGCATCTCCCAAATAGTAATGCGCTCTGTAGTTTTTGCCATTGAGCTCAATGGCACGCTTGTAAAGCGCCATAGCGCCATTCATATCGCCACTGGCTTGCTTTGCAGAGCCCAAATTGGCTAACGCTTCAGAGTAATCCGGATCCAGCTCGGCTGCTTTTTCAAAAGCCGAGGCGGCCTCACTCATCAGGCCTTTCATACGATACACTTCACCCAACTGGTTGTAGGCATCCGGATTATTAGGATCCAGGGACAAGCCTTTTTTGAACATCGCAATGGATTGATCCAGAAGCTCGTCACGTTGATTGCGATACACCATATCAGAGGACGTCGTGCGATGCTTCAGAATAAGCCCTTTGGCCATGTAGACATAAGGCTCTTTAGGATTAAGGTGCATGGCTTCGTCGGCTGTTTTATCTGCTGCATCCAGCTTAAATAACGCCGCCTGGGCAATGGCAAGACCTGCTCTGGCTTTTGGATCTTTGGGGTTTCGCTGAACAGCTTCAGTATATAAGCGCTCAGACTGCTTGATATTGCCCAGCTGGAAATGATAATCCGCTTTTTGAACGGCAACGGATCCGCTGATGCGAATGGCGGCCGTTGCTTGGGGCATGAATGAGGGCACCATCATGCTGGTAACCATCGACACCCCAAGCGTGATGGCCAGCAGTCGGCCCGTTTGTAACATCGTTAACATATGCGTTCTCCAATCAATAAAAACAATCGATTTATAAAAAACCAACACATACGGATAACACAGAATCGCAATAACGGCTCCAGATGACGCCGCACAATTGGTGATGAAGGCTAACGATTCCGAAAAAAGCCATTCACGACCCGACCACTCATTTTTTAGAATTTTCAAATGCTTCAAACGTCTTTAAACGTTTCAGTACGATTATAACTACTTTTGTGCGGGGTTAGGGTTAAATGTTCATTAAATTTTTGGCGCCGTCCCAAGCCCTTGGGGCCATTCGTGTGCACGATGACACGCCACGTGGGCATGAACGTTGCCTTGAGAAGGGTATGATGTGAGGCTTGGAGACTCTGTTAGACAGCGCTCAACGGCATAGTCACATCGTGGATGAAACGCGCATCCAGCAGGGGGTGACAGCGCACTGGCTGGCTCTTGATTGATTTTTGCGAGGCCATTTTTGGATGATGCCTTATGTCTGTCTTTGAGATCCGGATCGGCGATTGGGCGAGCCTCTAGCAGGGTTTGGGTATAAGGATGCATTGGCTGTGTAAACAGCTTTTCGGTTGGGGCAAGCTCGACGATTTGCCCTAGATACATCACTGCCACGCGATCACAGAGATAACGCACGACATCAAGATTATGCGCCACAAACAGCAAGGCAATGTCATGCTCTTGCTGGAGCTGCTTGAACAAGTTCAAGATTTGCGCCTGAATCGAGACATCCAGCGCGCTGACGGGTTCATCGGCGACGAGTAATTTTGGCTTGAGCGCCAAGGCGCGCGCAATGCCAATACGTTGTCGTTGGCCACCCGAAAACGCGTGCGGATATTTGGCCATGGCTTCCTCTGAAAGGCCCACTTGTTGGAGCAGCGTTATGGCTTGATGGCGACGTTCTTGATGGTTTTTGCCTCGATGATGAACACTCAGAGGCTCTGTCAGGGTTTGGGCAATGGTGAGTCTGGGGTTTAGGCTGGCGTAAGGATTTTGAAACACCATCTGGCATTCTGGACGCCAGCGCTTTAAAGCCTTGCCTTTGAGCTTTTCAAGATGAAGGGGGTAAGCGTCATTGCTGGCTTGCCAAATCATACTGCCGCTGTCAGGGCGATCCAGTTGTAAGATAGCGCGAGCCAAGGTGGATTTGCCACAGCCAGATTCGCCGACAATGCCCAGGGCTTCAGCTGGGTACACCTCCAGTGAGACGCCACGCAAGGCGTGCACCACCCGTGTGGGCTTTGCGAGCCAATTTCGCCGTGTGATGAATCGTTTGGTGAGCGCTTTTATGGCAAGCAGGGGCACGGGTGTGGCCTCTGAGGGCGGGGTGTTCAAAGCGACTTGAGTCGTGATGTCTGGAGTGCTCATGACGGCGTTATACCACAGTTAAGAGCCCGTCTGGTTGTCTGACAAGGGTGCCTTTTTGGTGCGTTTCGCTGTTTTGACGGGGCGGTTTTGGGTGTGGATGCCGACCTGCTGACAGTGGCTCAGGACTGGGCATTGTTGGCACTTTGGACTCATGGCTTTACAGAGGGCGCGGCCGTGCATCACCAGCACACGGTTGATAATAAACCAGTAGGATTCTGGCAGCATCGCGCGCAGCGCAAACTCGGTTTCATCTGGGGTTTGGGTGGCAATGACCCCCAGCCGATTACAAATGCGATGCACGTGCACATCCACGCAAATGGCGGGTAAGCCGTGTCCCAACCCCATCACCAGATTGGCCGTTTTGCGCCCTACGCCCTTGAGCGTGAGCAATGCGTCAATGGTGTTGGGCACGCGGCCTTCAAAGTGCTCTAAAAGAGCTTGAGAAATGCTCTGAATGGTGCGGGCTTTGGTCAAATAAAAGCCGGCCGGATAAATGGCTTGCTCAATGACCTCGACTGGCAGGCGAAGCATTTTTTCAGGGGTGTCGGCCAGCGGAAACAGTTTTTTACAGGCCGGAATCGTCACGTCATCGTTGGTGCGCAAGCTGATGATGCACCCAATGAGCACCTTGTAGGCATCCCCGGCGGTCACCTCAGCCATTGGGTGTTCCGTGTAGGTGGCATTGAGCGTGTTAAGAATTTTTTCAAGCGTGTTAGCTCGGGTTTTATGGGCGGGGTGGGGCATTGGCACCAAATACCATAGTATGAGCTTTTAACAGGGCACTGATGGCTTGTCTTGACCAGTCATCCTTGGCTTATAATACCTGAGACATTCTTTCTCTGTTGTTACGCTCGCTCTGATTGTTTGGTTTTGTTGGATTTTTATGCGTGTGACGTGTTGCTCACCAGTGAATTTTGGGCACGGAAATTCTGGAGAGACAAATATCACTCCGTCACAAAGCCAATCGCCATCAGGCCCGACTCCGTCGACTATCTCTAAGAGGCCTCTGGAAAATTCTTCCGCTGCCGCTTCTATTTCTTTAGTGGCGCCTCAATCTGAAGTTTTGGCTTTACTTCCACCGGCCACTTCGGCGCTGGCGTTGAGGCCAAGCCTTGTTCAGAGGCTTGGAGCGCTTTTCAAGCGTGGGCTAGCGGTTCATTTGGCTGCCAATACATTATTGTACTCTTTTGCTGGCAGAGCGGCTGTCGACTCTGCTGGTTTGAATAACACGCTCTCCTCAGGTCACAATAGCGATCTTATCCAGCGTACATTTTTCAATCCGGCACAAAAACAAGGGATTTTCCTGTTTAGGGTAGCGCCAGCTATTGGTCAACAATTTGGAGGCACGAGAACAGCGCGTATTTTGGGCTATGTGGCTCAGGATACCAGACATTTTGTGTTTCCATGGCTCTCAGAGCAGGCTGCTAAAATGCCACATCGGATGGTCTGTGCCCAAGAGTATATCGCTCAAAGATCTCGAAAGGATTTGCAAACAACCAGGCATACATGGGGTCAACTTAAAGAAATTGCAAGGGATATTGTTTGTGGCTTTCGTAGAGATGCCACTTTGTCTGTCACAGGTGGTATTCGCGAAGCCCAAAAATCAGTATATGGCAGTTAATAGTTACAATTTGCGCTGAGCTGATCATTGCACCAGCGCGCCATTGCCACATCGCGTGCGGTTACGCCGCCTGCCTCGTGCGTCATCCAGTCAATCCTGAGTGTTGTGTACTCTAATACCAA
>JAYKJM010000130.1:0-2905 GCA_035285385.1 Vampirovibrionales bacterium | reverse complement strand
GTGATCGACTTCGATTTAGCAGCCCCTAAGCAATACGCTGAAAATCTAGAGCTTAGTCGTAATTTAACACCTTTGCCAGCGCGTGAAACACCCGAATGGGGTGCGGCAAATATACCGCCTCCAAAGTATACGGAAAAGGGGTATCAAAGCCGCCAACACGCGCAACGGGCGCTTGAAGAGAGTCGAGGGCTTTTTCTGCAATCAAGGCGGCGATTTCAGCACCATAACCACATGTTTTCGGCGCCTCATGAACAATCACGGCACGACCCGTTTTTTGAACGCTGGTCAAAATCCCGGCTTCATCAACAGGGTAAAGCGTACGCAAATCCAAAATTTCAACAGAGGCACCCAGCTCGGTTTTTGCTTTTTCGGCGGCTTTTTGGCAGATTTCCACCATGGCGCCGTAGCTAATCAGGGTAATATCATCGCCGGCTTGCACCAATCGCAAGGGGCCAATCGGCACCAAATGCTCGCCCTCAGGCAGGTCCTCTTTCAAGGTTCGATAAATTTTCTTGGGCTCCAGAAAAATGACCGGATCTTCGGCGCGTATGGCGGAGGCCAGTAACCCTTTGGCATCAGCGGGTGTGGAAGGAGAAATGACAACCAAACCAGGCGTTTGCGTAAAAGCCGCCTCCGGGCTTTGCGAATGATAATGTCCCCCGCGTATACCACCACCAGTAGGCATACGAACCACCACAGGGGTTGTATATTGGCCGCCTGTTCGGTAGCGGAATTTGGCCAATTCACTCACAATTTGGTCATAAGCCGGAAACACATAATCTGCAAACTGGATTTCCGCCACCGGCTTGAGGCCATTAAGCGCCATACCGCAGGCCAAACCAATAATACCTGTTTCGCTGAGCGGGGTATCCAGCACACGATGAGCGCCAAATTTTTGAAGCAAACCTTCCGTGGCACGAAACACACCACCGTTTACGGCCACGTCTTCGCCCAGCACCACCACTCGAGAATCTCGAGTCATTTCAGTATCGAGGGCGTTTTGCACCGCTTGGACAAAGGTTAGAGTAGGCATAAAAGAGGGGAGCTCATGCATTCAGCTTACAACGGGAACTCGCCAGCGTGCTCTAAGGTCAAGCCTTGCTCATCGCGCATAAGTTCCTGATATTGTTCACGCAGGTGGGGAGGCATCGTGGCGTAGACTTGCGTAAAAACGGTTTCCCAATCTGGCAAAGCCGAGACCTCCGCACGTTTACTTGCCGCCATGGCCGCATCAAAGACGTCACTCTGCAAAGCCTGCTCCTGCTCATCACTCCAGAAGCCCCAAGACATCAGGCGATGGCGGAAATTTTCAATGGGATCACGCGCTTGCCAAGCGGCTGTTTCATCCGCACTACGGTAACGACTGGGATCATCACTGGAGGAGTGGGGATCAAAGCGATAGGTATAAAATTCAAGTAACGTGGGACCCTGACCATTACGAGCGCGCTCAACAGCATCCTGCATCGCAGTATGAACGGCCAACACATCGGTGCCATCCACACGAAAGCCTGGAAAACCATAGGCAACAGCTTTCTGCGCCATGGTCTCAGAAGCTGTCTGCTTGGACGCTGGCAAGGAAATCGCGTATTGATTGTTGACGCAACAAAAAATCACCGGCGCTTGAAACACCCCCGCAAAGTTCATGGCGGAATGAAAATCGTTGGCAGAAGTGGCGCCATCCCCAAAATAGGTGGCACAAACTGTTGTTTCACCCTTCAGCTTGGCGGCTAACGCCACGCCTGCACCATGAATAATCTGGGTGCCAATCACACTGGAAATACCCACATAGTTAATATCTTTGAAGCTGGCATGGCAGGGCATGGGGCGGCCTTTACACGCATCCTCAGACGTGCCAAACATATGATGCATCAAGCGCTCAAGGCTCACCCCCCGATATAGGGCAACCCCGTGCGAGCGATAGGAAGGCATAATCCAGTCACTGGGGGTTAAAGCAGCGGCCGTGCCAATTTGAATAGCCTCTTCGCCGCGAGCGGTGACGCAAAAACCGATTTTACCCGTTCTCTGGAGGCGTTTTGCCCGCTCATCAAAGGTGCGCAATGTCACCATATGACGATACATAGAAACCAATTGCTCGGCAGACAGCCCAAGGGGTTTATCTGGATTTAAAAGAGGCGCTGACTCTGGGCAGGGCGTTTCTGAGGGCTTATCCTGACAATAAGCCGTATGCGATTCAGCAAGCCATGCATTGTGTGACGTGACGTGATCCGAAGCTGCGATAGGCTCCTCTGAGGCTAAATTGTGATAAGCCTCACCCAGCGTGCCGTGAAGCGGGCTTTTAAAGCAGGCGTCTTGGGCGGCTGAATGCTCGGATGCCTTCATCTGCCACATGTCTTGAGCTTCTGCTTGTTTAAAAGGTTTACTCTCATCAACAGAGCCTTGCCAATCAGGATGGCACCCAAAGGTAACAGGATAAGAGGGATCAGAATACGATCGAGCCATGAAGCACAATACTCAATAATGTTGCTACGTAATGAAATACGACCAAAAAAGTCACTGAAACTTTTTGAAAAGCGAGCTAATTTTATTTTCCATTGTAGATGGGAAGCTTTGGCTTTCAAACCGAAGGCGAGACGTTATTTACAGTTTTTTCAGAATGCAGGTGCGCCAAAACAGTATCGACGGCATGTTGAATATCTTCACAGATTCGCCAAGGTTGCGCGACTTGCGTTGCCAAAAATTGATATTTACCAGCCAACACCCGCTCACCATAGCCCGTCTTAACAAGAATCCCCTTACAACCGGCGTTATGGGCAAACTCAATATCGCTTGCCTTGTCACCAATCACAAAGCTGTGATTCAAATCAATGTTGCCAAAATGCTTGCAAGCCTGGACAATCATGGCGGTTTTAGGTTTTCGACAATCGGCATCGAGGGCATAGTCGGC
>JAYKJM010000129.1:0-10596 GCA_035285385.1 Vampirovibrionales bacterium | reverse complement strand
CCACGCGCGGGCTGGATGAGTCGGCATTTGTGCAGGTTGGGCAGCTGATTGCGGAGGCCTTACATGATATTCGCCTCCATGGCGGGGGCGAGCACTTGTCGGTTCAAGCGCTAAGCCACTTGCAGGGCAAGGTTCTGGCCATGACGGCGCAGTACCCTCTGTATGCAGAGCTTTCTCAATGGGTCACATCTGCCCAACCCGTTTGCGCTTAATTTTTACGCTCGCCAAGGCTACTGCTTTAACAAATGAACAGGCCTTGTCTCAAACCATCTTAGTACTGTTTTGAGGCGCATTATTCCTGTTTCAATTTCATTCATTCTTTTAACAACAGGGTTAGGTTTTTTCTTCATTCTCTTCAAAGCGTCTTCTGCGCAAATAAGATAAGCCCTTGCCTCAGAATAAATCTTCCCTCTCCCTTCTGGGAGATAATCCGATGCCGCTCTGTTAAATGTATCCAAGCACCTTTGTATATAGTCAACAAACTCTTTATTTTCAGGGGTTCTTCGAATATAACGCCTAAAATACTCACACGTCTTATTCTGCCGAGTTACTCCTAACCACTGATGTGCGGGGGGGGGGCAGCGCCAAATTTGGTCGAATGAATCATAATAGCACCTTCTTTTGTAATGACATGTAAACGTTGGGCACAGCATCATAAAACCCACTCAAGCCAGTTTGGTGCGCTTTTATAAATCTATTGTAAACTGGTGTCACATGACCGTCTCTCTCATGCTGACTGCCGCCATCGCTGCCCTTGTGGCCGCCCTGGTTGCCGTGCCTTGGGTCTGCCACTGGACCCTGGCCAAGGGCCTCTCCGATGCCCCAGGCGATCGCAAAATCCACCAAATGCCCGTTTCTCGCTTGGGCGGTATTGGTATTTTCATTGGCCTTGTGGCAGGCTTTGCCTCGCTGTTGTTAATCAGCTGGCATTACCCCCATGGCAATGGGCTTGCAGGCATTCTGGCCGGCACCGTGCTGATGTTTACCGTGGGTGTCATCGATGATCTCATCTCGCTACCGCCAATGGTCAAGCTTCTGGGGCAAATGATTGCCGCCACCGTGGCCTGGGTGTTTGGCGTACAGGTTACCACGCTGGACTTACCCCAAAGCCAGCTGCTGATGCTCCACGGCCTGAGCTATCCGGTCACCTTGCTATGGCTTTTGGCGTTATCCAACGCGCTGAATTTTATTGATGGTGTGGATGGTTTGGCTGGCGGGGTAACGTTTTTTTCAGCCCTGACGCTTGTTGTAGTCTCAGGGTTTACCGGTCAGTGGGTCTCTGGTGCCATGGCAGGTATTTTGGCTGGCGCCGTGATGGGCTTTCTCTGTTATAATTTGCCGCCCGCCCGCCTGTTTATGGGGGACAGTGGTGCATTGACCTGTGGGTTTCTGCTGGGGGCGATTGCCGTCACCGGTGTTTTGAAAAAACCTGTGGCGGTAATGCTGCTGCCAATGGTTATTTTAAGTGTGCCGTTATTGGATATTACGTTTTCCACGTTTCGACGCTTATTAAAATTCAAGAATCCATTTAAAGCCGACGCGGATCACCTGCATCATCGCCTGTTGCGCACAGGTATGAGTCATCGACGTGTCATTGCTGTGTTTTATGTGATTTGCATTGTTTCAGGTGCGCTGGCAAGCGCCTATGTGAAATCACTCGGGTTGTATGCTGTGCTCATGGTTTCGGGCGTTGGCTCCTTGCTAATGGCGTCTTTTTTAATTCGCAAATTCTGGCCGTTGTCAAAAGCGCTTGACCCTGAGGCCGCTCTTGAGCCAAACTAGTAATGTTGCCACCTTAGCTCAGTCGGTAGAGCAGGGGACTGAAAATCCCCGTGTCGCTGGTTCGATTCCGGCAGGTGGCACCACTCCTAGAAAGGGTTTCGGCTATTCTCAATAAGAGCGAAAACCCTTCACGATCCACATACGATCCAAACGCTAAAAAGCGATCCACTTTTCAGGGATCAAAAATTTGCGTTTTGTTTTAAAAACCACCCCTCAAATGGCATCGGGATCGAACTTGCGCTCTAACAGTGCTTCCATCTCTGCCTCAATATCATCGAGACGACTGTAGAACTCCCACACCTTCGGGTGATTTTCAGGAACATCCGCCACATGAAGGGCTTTCATCTCACGGATGAGAACCCGCGCTTTATGATGAAACGCCTTGGCCTGACGCGAACGTCCCCCGTGACGCCAACGCGCTTTTTTTGCGTTCTTTAAACCTTCCGGGGTGCGCGGGCCGGTTGATTTGCCCCCGTGGAAACGACAGCACCCGTTTTTCATCGCGGGTTGTCCGCATGGGTTGCCTGTTCGTCGGGATTTCGCCTTACAGCGTTTGGCCGTATTGAGATCGCCGGGTGGATTGCCGTGTTTGAGCCAGCCCAGTTTTGAGCCTGTTTTTGCTTGCTTTTCATCGTGGGATATAGGGTTCATCGCAAAAAATGATCGGGAGCCTCCCCCTTTACCCCTGTGAAGATGATTGATGAACGATCTGTTGTTGCCCCTGATTCACATTCACCGATTGATGCTGAACCAGAATTGATTGCTTGCCGCCATTACGGAGCCGATTGAGGGCTTCCAACTGTTGGTTAAAGACTTTCATGAGCTTTACCGTCCGATTTACCTGAGCATCCACTTGATCACGGTTAGAATCACTATTAAAAGCTCGACCTGCAAACGCCATGGCCATTCTGTGACAAACAGCCATCTGAACCGCTAACATCCCTTCCAGAGGTGTTTCAGGGCGAATGCCATTCACCATATCCACACTTGCGTTAAGGTTTTCCACATTTCTTTCTTCGTTGGCTTGATAAAGCGCATTCTGATGAGCATATACGGTAACGTTACAGGTTGTCCCAAACGTGTCCAGTTGCTCTGCGCGTAATGTGAGGTCATCGCCTGTCAATGGGGTAAACTGCTTATCCTGCATTTTCATAAAGAACGGAAAACGTCGCCCCCGCTCTTGATGATATCGCTCCATGGCCGCTTGTTTCGCTTGGGCTTTTCTCTTCTAAACAGCAAGTTCAATCTCATCTTTTTCTGTCATTGTAGTGATTTCATCAGGCATAGGTTAGCCCTTCCTCTATGTAAGACGGTAATGGTGACATTTGTTCTATTTGTGACAACTCAATATAGCCATCTGTCACATCTTGAAAATCACTCTCTGAGAGTGTTTCAAAGACTTTGTGACAATGTGACAGTAAATGAGGGGCCGGGGTATAGGCATTTCGTCCTTCTTTAAGGAGTAAGCCCTTTCGATGCCCACGACTCAATTGTTGTCGGGCGGTGTCTTCTTTAAGGTTTTGAAATTTGGTCCACGTTTGAATGGTAATGGGTTGAGATGTTTTTTGATAAAGGGTGATCCAATCATTTTCTTGTTGATTGAGCGTTCTTTGTTCACTCTCATCCACAAGGCTAAACATGCCCTCCTGAAATTTCAGGTTGAGGGTTTGGTCTTCGACATCACGCCCAGTAATCGTCAGTTGTGCATCCGCACTATTGCGCTTGCGATCCAGCATCCAGAGCGTATCGGTTCCCCCAGTGAGTCCGGTACTGCCACTCATGCGATTCATTGGATCAACCGCCTGCTCGTTTTTGTTGTTATGATGCACGGCCAAGATTGCAATTCCGCGCTCTTTTGCCAGTTTGGATAATGGCTTGAGGGCTTGATAGTCTTGATCGTACCAGCTTTGATGCCCGGTGTTAGGGGTTTTGAAGTAATGAAGGGTATCCACAATCACCAAGCGAACGTCCGGGTATGTGTCCAGGGTTTCGATCAAGCGTTCCATCCCATCATGCGCCATGCTGGGCATGTCTTCTTCTCTAACAAAATAAAGGTTTTCCGGAAATACTTGATCCGGCTTTAATAGCTCTAATCGTTCCCGGACGGTGAGTTCTGAGTGTTCAAAATCCAGATAAATCACCCTGCCCGGATGCGTGGCAAAGTGTTCTAAAAAACTTTCACCCTTGGCAATATTCCACGCGATCGACATGGCAAGCCAGCTTTTCCCCAATTTTGGCGCGGCGGAAAGGATGGTTAAGCCACTAGGTAAAAGACCATGAATCGCCCAAACACGATCAGGCAAGTCTTTTTGTTGCAGCATGGCGGCAGATTCCAGATTAAATGCCTTTGGCTTCTTTTTATTAGCGGGTACTTCAATCGGGATGGCATTATTGATTGTCTTGTTAATTTCATCAAAAGGGCTGTTCTGCAATGGGTTTGAATGAGAGGCTTTAGGTGGCATGGGTGAGCACCTCATTCCAGTCTTTTCCATTCAGAAGGGGCTTTGCCACAAAAACACTTCGACCTTCTGCGAACCATCGATACGCGGCCACTTCCGCCGCCTTTAGACCTACCGAGTCATAATCCGGGCAAAGCGTAATGCTCTTGATGCAATCAGATAAAACCATTTGCATCAGTCCCCCCGCCGATAAGCCCGCCCAAACTGGTTTACCCGTCGCTTCATACAAAGTGAGCGCGTTTTCAATCCCTTCAGCAATCAGTAAATGACTGTGAGGGCCTACCGGAAATAATTGCGCGGCGGCTCCCTGTAACACCCCTAACGACATTTTATTGGGTGTAATCGGGGCTTTGCCGCGTCCTTGAGGATCTAAAAATGTACGATGAATCCCACACAATGCACCCTCTGAAGTTTTCACCGCCGTGAGCATTACGGGCCAGCGTGTTTGTGTCGGTGTATGCAAGGCTTGGGGTAAAAACCGGATTGAAGGCGGCGTCTTTCCTGATAGCCCACGACTTTTAAGATAAGTTTCAATCACCGTGCCTTGCGCGGGCCGGGATTCATTCCAAAGCCGTTCTACCCATTGATGCTTTTGGCTTGTCTCAGACGGTTGAGCTTTTAGCGTCGAAAAACTCTCCTTCTGTGGTTGCTCAGTTCCCAGGGCTTTAAGAATTTCCAGTCGATCACACTGCGAGTAATGGCAGTAAACGAGGGTTTTATGACCCACCTGTTTAACTGAGAGAGCGGGTTTTTCACAGACTGGGCACACGGTATTCTCAGATCGTCTTGTCATGGGTTAAACACTCTCCTCCTTTTCCCCAGAGTTCCGCATCCAGTGTTGATATCGGGGTTCGTCAATCAACCAGCGTCGCCCGCATTTTACAATCGCTTTGTGTTGAATCAGTCCGTTTTGTTTTCGATAGAAGATCTGATTACGGATCGCCGATACAGTCGGCCATGGGTGAAAGTCCGGCCACTTGGGGACGGGAATCATCCGGCCTGAATCGGGTAACGTGATATTGCTCAAATTAGCCATGTAAGGCCCTATCCACTCACAGAGGAGCACACTGGAAAATGAAATGATTTTTACTTCAAGTTTTTACAGAAACTGTTTTTAGTCTTTGTTTTGTGGCTTATACATTTACATTAACGGCCCAATTTGTTTAGTCTACTATATAAAGTTGTAGTATTCCTGACAATCGTTTGTAACAGAGGCTCGTGATTCAGTTGAATTGCCAATTCTTCATGATTGTTTATTCATAACCGTCATGAACGACAGAAAGTTGAAAAAAACACACCCATCAAGATTTCCCCTGTTCGTGTGTCGCATGACTTTAATTGACGAGCGTCAGAGTGTATCTTCAATAATTTGTGAATCTTTACAATTGTCTTGCGATAATTGGGATAGCTGTTCATTTTCTCACTCACAACAAGCTAAATGAGCGTGTCACTCAAGAAAGCAGCTTCCGGCAACGCGTCAACGCGCGTAACAGCTTCAATCAGATATTTTTGATCGTCTTCTGGAAGGAACTTTAAATCGCCCCCCTCAAAGTAAACCAAGGCTTTTAAGGCTTCATTGGGCTGAAATTCAGGATAAAACAAGCGGGCACAATTCAACCCATACGACAATGACAGCCCGTGGCGCAATAAGGCGACAATGTCTTTATAATCTTTGACTTCAACCCGCTTGAGTAAAACGGCCAGCTTTAAGGCTAGCAGATCGTCCAAACTGGCAACTTTCAGAAAGTGATCAGCCGTCCAGACTGTTGTTGCCACGCGTCCAAACGGTAATCCCCCGAAAAAAGAGAGTTTTACTTCACCGCTCAAGCGCTTAACCAGTGCGGTCAATGTATTTCTTTCTTGCTGTAAAACGGTTGCGCCTTTTAAAAAGGCGTACGTCTGAAAGAGTTTTTCCGCCTCAAACGGCGCATTGCTGAAAAAATCAAAGTCAACCGATTCTCTGTGACCTAGCCTTAAAGCGATTGCAGTGCCTCCATAGAGCACAAATCCATCATGGCTGACGGCCTTTAAATCAGGCAAAAGATCTTTTTGCGCGGCAGGCAATATGTGATAACAAGGCTCAAAGGTTGTCATGAAAAGCGTCGTGTGGGTAATGTTGGCACATGGCCGGGTTGCGCCAACCCTAAACGATAGTGCCAATAATGCCAAGACTTTTCGGAAAACCAGCCCGGCAAAGCATTCTTCAGAACCTCTTTTAAGGGTTCATATCCGGTAACTGCCATCAGGGTTTGAATATCTTCAAAGCTGCCTAAATTCATAATATGCGCCATGGCGTGTTCTGGAACGGCCAACAATTCCTCTGGTTGCTTCCACCAGACATAGCGTAAGGCCAGCGGTTTTAATTGCTCGAGCTGTTCTGAGGGAATCATCATCATATGTTCATTATACTGCTTATTCAGCGTTTTTGAGTTCGATTTCCAGGGTTTTAGTGCTTTAAACAGGTAAAGGGTGGGGGGGCTAAAATCTCTGGTGTCTCTACGAATAGACCCCTTGTTTAGCCGTGGTGTTACACGCGCAAAAAATTTACATGGGGGGGGTGGGGTTGACTTTATGTCGATTGCATCGGCCAGCCGCCATGGCAAGCGATCACGGTGTCGAGGTCAGCCATGCGTTGAATGGTTTCGCCCAAGTTCGTCACGATGCTTGGGTATAAATAACCCCTATTTCAAAGGTTTGTTTTGACCCTATCCCTTTAAAGGTCTTGGTATAATAAAGAACTTCTTTACGTACAGCTTGCTGGTGTTTTGACCCTATCCCTTTAAAGGTCTTGGTATAATTCTTATAATTTTAGCAGCGCTAACATTGATGTTTTGACCCTATCCCTTTAAAGGTCTTGGTATAATTTCGCGATCAGATGTGTTGTCGGGATCTCCGTTTTGACCCTATCCCTTTAAAGGTCTTGGTATAATAAGAAGGCCACATTGGTGGATGGGTTGAATGTTTTGACCCTATCCCTTTAAAGGTCTTGGTATAATTATCAGCCAATACTACACTTGCGGTATACTGTTTTGACCCTATCCCTTTAAAGGTCTTGGTATAATTATCAAGCCCCATAAAGTCAGTCTCCTAGTGTTTTGACCCTATCCCTTTAAAGGTCTTGGTATAATCGTTATAAGAAGTTTCATGAATGAGGTTGTGTTTTGACCCTATCCCTTTAAAGGTCTTGGTATAATTTATAAAAAAAACAACGACATAAGATACCCGTTTTGACCCTATCCCTTTAAAGGTCTTGGTATAATAGGATATTCATGATATTGTCACCACCATATCAAAGGCTTTTAAAGGGATATTGGTCATAATTGATTGATTCACAGTCGCAACCTCTGCTTGTACGTTAAGGCTCGTGAGTCATTTTTCTAAGTTTACTACACCCGCTTCACCAAAACATCAATTGTTGGTGAGGCGGTTCTCCGTTTGCAATTTGTCTTGAACGCAGAGTCGGCTTTACCAAGGTCAGACGAACGGAGTCGAGCCATTGCTTGTTGGTAATAAACAAGCCGGTCACGTTACCTTCTTCAGGAGCCAGTAGCCGGACTTTCAGCAAAAATTGACGATATTTGTCCATACTGACGCAATTTCTCGCATAGACAGACTCTTGCATCATAAAAAAACCTAAATCCAATAAATCCAGCCGGAAACGACTGGCAAGCCGTCGTTGCTCCTGACTGCCCACAGGTAAATCAAACATTACGAGTACCCAGCCCACTTTAAACTTGCTCCTCATGTCACCTTCTCTCCATCACAAATCTTCTGGATCGTCTGCTTCCGCTTCTTCATTGAGTGAGTCCCCGTGATGCCAATACTGGCAATCAAGACGTGGTAAAAATAACGGGGTCGTGTCTTTGGCCTTAAAATAAGCATCTTCGTGACATGTAGCAAAAGTGGCCACCATACGATCGATGGCATCGGCCAGTTTGAACGAATGCTTCATATCCATATGTTTGACCCGACAACGGACGAGTCCCTGCATCAAAGCCTGAATCCAGCTTTTGAAACGATCTTCCTCGTCGAATAAGATGGCATCGTCCCCTTGATCTTTGAACCACTGGGTCAAGAGCAGATCAATCCAGGGTCGAGCCGGTTCCATCAGATCATAGACCAGCGGGGTGCTTCGATAGCGAAAATCATGATGAATCCCCAACGTGGGGAGAAGACCATACATCAAGGCGGCACGATGAACGAGCGTCGCTAATACGGCGTATCCGTAATTTAGCGCCTTATTTTCAAACGATTTAGCCCCTTGGCGCTCCCGTCTCGTTGATTCCCCGTTGAAAGATCGTAAATATCCAAACAAATGTCGCCAATACTGGCGTGCGACGTTGGATTCACTGGGAAGTGTTCGTTTCGCCAACAGATGTAGTGAATGATCAATGCCCAGTAAATCCAGATGATATGCCTGATTTTTCATTTTTTGTAGGCACAACGCTTGCCAGAGGGTATGATTCATCGTTTTATCCTGACGAATCTCGTTGGCAAACACTTCCTGACGAATAACGCGTTGAAGCGGCATACTCCAGCCGATGGGCTTGAAATGGCGGTCACAATGAAGAATGGCGCTGTCTTGCGCCATCAAACGGGCAATGCACTCGTTACTAAACGAGACACTGGGCACCGCCACGACCACCATACGGACATCAGCCAGAGCAACGCGACGATCCGGCTGATGCGGTGTGTTACAAACAATAAACCCTCGATCAACATTCAATTTGCTGCCAGGGGTTTGAAGGGTGAGGATGTGATAGCTCACAATAAGTTCATGACGTAAAAAGTGGCTCAGCTTCAGCAGATATTTTTCGTTTGCCACCAGTATAGGGGATGACGGTTATATCGGCGTCCACTAAATGCTTGATACTGGTTAAAGCCTCTTTTCCGTTAGAATTTTCAAGCTTAACTTGTCCACTTGACATCATGGTCTTTAGCTTGTAAAAGCCCGCCTCACAATGTCGGCCTTTGTAACCGGTAAAGGGTAGGCTGACGTGTACCATCACGCCTGCGGAAAACAACATTCCGTTTTTATAGAGCCTGACGCCGCGCGCTTCAAGCTGTTTTTTAACCGCTTTTAAGCTGCTTGAACCATAAACAGGCTGGACTTTGCAGCGTCCCTTTTCGTCTTGATAGACCAGTTGCCCTCTGTGTTGGGTCGTCTTTTTAAACTGCCCCCGTGTTTGATCTTTGCCATAGTCTCTAAATTCACCCAAGGCAGGGCGCTCTTCTATGCTCAATGGGGTATCCGACTCAGACACTACACACAAAATTCGTTTAACCGGGCAATGACGGGTAGGGTGTTGATACGTTTTAAGCAGTTGAATCCATGCCTGTTTATCCGTCAGGGTTTCCGCTTTTTGTTTCAGGTCAGCACGGATCGCCTCATCCCAGATTTTGAGCCATCCGGTGTCTTTTTCTGGCTTCTTTTCCAGAATAGAGACTAAAGCCTTATGAACCACCATACAATATTGTTTTTTGGATGAATTCTCAGGGTGAACTCGCTCCCGATAGCCATAAATAATATCTTCCGGGTAACGGTCTTTTTTGAAATCTCGACACCGCCGCATGGGGATGACGTTGGCAATTTGCTCGTGGAACTGATTTAAAAATGGCTTGATCGTAGGAATAAACCAATGCGGCGAAGCATAGCCCGGTGTTTGCTCGACTTTGATCTCTTGACTGAATGAGATAATAAAGGCATCAATTGCGTGGTGCTTTTTGTTGCTACGGAGCTTTTTGTTGGCTTCCTGTCGTTTCTCAGGATCCGCCAAGGTTTCAGGGTCATGCAACACATTATAGAGATTATAAAGTCGCGCCATGCGGCTGGTCATACTGCCATTGTTGACAAAAAAGCGACGGTTTTCTCCTTGCACTTGCATTGACCAACCGTATTGTAACGTCGTCACATGCTGAGAGAGGCGAGCAAGATGGGCCGTTTCGGCCAATCCATTCCAGCTTTCAACCAGTTCAGGCGCATTGGCAGAAGTGAGCAACTGTAGTTTCTTTTTACTGAGTCCCGGCATTGTCTTAACACGCGCCGTATATTCTTCCCACTTTGTTGCATCCTGATGAAGCCACTCGTAGGGCGTTTGTCCTTTTTTTGCAGAGTTGGCATCTGTTTCACAGAGCACCTTGTTATAAAGTGCATCGCAACTGATAGCAGCGGATACGGGCACAATGTGATCCACTTGATAGTTGTAACCAATCTGGGTTTCATCCAGAGGATTTCCCGTATAGGGACAATACCCGCCTTGCTCTCTCAGGAGTTTTAATCGGAGGAGGAGGGGATAATCCTTGCGATGGCTTTTCAAACTCAAACTCTTTAAATCATTTCTGAGTTGGTCATTAT
>JAYKJM010000128.1:0-7045 GCA_035285385.1 Vampirovibrionales bacterium | reverse complement strand
ACCCTTGAGATGACAGGGCTGACAAGCCAGCGCCGTATGAATCACTTCAGAGTTTGGCCCCAGTGGTTTCCATTTTTCAGGGCTCATTGGGCCAAATAAGGTCAGTGTTTGCTTGCCCAATGCTGCTGATAGGTGCGGGAGGCCTGAATCAACACCAATTAGGCCATCTAGCTTGTTTAAGCAAGCCATGGTCTCTCTAATGTTGGTTTTTGCGGCATGCGAGAAACACCGTCTCTGATGCTCGGGCGAAAGCCCTTGAAAAACCGCGTCAATCAAAACGGTATCCTGCCGGGTACCAAATGCATGCAAATGCAAGCCAGGATACGCTTCTAAGGCTCTGGTCAATAGATGATGCCAGCACGGCACGGCCCATTGTTTGGCAGGGTTAGAGCTGCTGAAATGCACACCCCAGTGCAAATCGGCTCTGTTCAGATTGCCCCTGTTCAAATCGGTCGCATTAGGCTTTATTAGGCCACTGGCAACCTGATGCTCTGAATCACTCAGCCAGCAAGCCAAAGCTGGGTCGGCTTTTGGTTCGCAAACAGGAACGTTCAATGAGAGGGCACGCAGAACATCCAGAAAGCAGTCCGCTTCGTGGCGATGGCGATTATAACCAATGCGATGTGTCAGCAGCCAGCCGCGGTGTTCCGTATCAAAGCCTGCTCGTATGGCAATGCCGGCTAAAAAAATCATCGCTGCAGATGAAAACGAGCGCTTTAGTAAAATAGCCGCATCATAGCGGTGGCTTTTCAAGGTATTAACCGTTTGCCAAAAGCCGTTAAACGGGATGAGTGAATCGATATAAGGACAATGACGAAGCACCTCTCCAGACATCGGCTCCACAAGCACATCAATAGCTGCGTTTGGATAAGCTCCTTTTAAGACGCGCAAGGTGGGCAGCGTAAGGATGGTATCTCCAATAAAGCGATGGCGCACGACCAAGATGCGTTTGATGAGTGGAGTGGCCATCGTTCTGCTCGCCATCAGGCACTAGGAAATAAGGGCTTTCATCTTGGCCACCACTGGGCCAAGGCCATCAAAGACGGCTTGAGAAATCAAAAAATGCCCAATATTGAGCTCATGCAGCCCGGGCAAAGTTAAAATTGGTATCACGTTGTCAAAAGTCAAGCCATGGCCTGCGTTGACAATCAGGCCGAGTTCTCTGGCCAAATGAGCAGATTGAACCAGAGACGCCAGCTCTTTTTTAGCTTTAGGGTTCAGGCTTTTGCTCTGAGCAAAGGCATCGGCGTACTGGCCGGTATGAAATTCAATCAGGCCTGCCCCTGAGGCATGGCTGGCTCTGACTTGTGATTCGTCGGCATCAATAAATAAACTGACGGCAATGTTAGCATCCCGTAACATCGCCATTCGCCCTTGGAACTCTGGTTGCATGCTGAGCGTCTTGACGTCTAGTCCTCCTTCGGTGGTGAGCTCTTCTCGTCGCTCGGGAACCAACGTCACCTGCTCGGGCTTTATTTTTAAAGCAATAGCCACCATCTCATCGGTTAAGGCCATTTCCATGTTGAGTCGTGTTTTTATTGAAGCCCTGAGCGCTGACATATCGTCATCGCGGATGTGGCGTCGATCTTCGCGCAAATGGGCGGTAATGCCGTCAGCACCAAATTGCTCGGCCAGTATGGCTCCTGCCACCGGCGAAGGCCATTCTGCTCCACGCGCGTTGCGCAAGGTGGCAATATGATCAATATTTACGCCCAGTAACACCATGATGTTCTAAACTGAAAATTAGGTAGCAAACTCTTTGGTATGATAAATAACGTTCTAGACTTTAAATTCTACGATAAACAATAAATCGACGCCTTTTTTGTATTGCTTACTGTGTCATCAAAACCCTAAACTCATATCGTGTTAAAAATAATAATGTCCTGAACTCAAACCCTTGGCTGTTGATGGTTTCTGCTGTGATATCTGAAAAAACCCTGTTTCAAAAAATCTTTTTCAGACTTTACGGTGCTGTTTTATTAGCTATGCTCGTTTTACCAGCGCATGCCATTTGGGGATTAAATTGGCATCGGGGGTTTCACGATCAAGCTAGCAAAAAGTCGACCTCGGAAAAGCCGAATACCCAGAGGGTGTTCTCATTCTTGCCACCGACAGCAAAACCAGATAACAAGGTAACCGTGACTTCCAATAATGGCCTGCCAGGCTCTGCCGCGCTGCAGTCGGCTACTGGTGATGGCAATAAGGCCCAGCTTTCTGAAGATCCGCTGGCGCCCGTCTCGCTAGCCTCAATGAGTCAGCAACCCTCCTTGAGCCAGTTAGTCCAGCAAAAACCGCCTGCCGACGCGCAACTCAATGCGCCACTGTCTGTAGTGTCTGATCAGCAAAAAAATCAAAGTGATGACCGACTGATTGCAAAAGCCGAGGCGCTTGATAAAGAGAATCTGGCCATGCTCTGGGATGCTACCGTTGAGCAAAATCCGATGATTCGCTTTTCACTTGAGAAGCTGGCGTTACCGGTTGATTTGCATGCCAAGCACTCTAGCCAGTTTGCCACCCGAACCCTCAGTGCCTTGATTACAGGCGCCACTTTAGGAGCCTCCATGTTTTCAGGGATCAACGTGTCCCCGTATCAGAACATGGGTATTTATACAGCCGGTGACATTGCTCGCAACCTAGTCACCGGGCAAAATAAAGTGGTAGAAGCAACCTTAACACCGTCCGAGTTGGTACAACTGGCGGGACTCGTGGATGAACTCAAAGTATCGTTGATTAACGCCTATTACGATTATAAAAATAACCTCTCGACCTTGGCTGCTGTGACGTTAGATACTCAAAAACATCGTGCCGTTTTTGAGTACACGACTTTCAAATCCTCAAATCCCTCTGCTGCGTTGGCTTCAAGTGCGGCTTATTATCAAGCCCTTCAGCAAGAAACTCGTTTAAGGCAGTCGGCGCAGCAAAACCGAATGCGAATTGAGCGGTTGGCCGGCATCCAAGCCGCCGATAAATTGCAATGGCGTGTAGATGCCAAACATGCTGTTGTCCAAGCACCTGCCTCCTAGGGTTTTCCTGCATGGGTTTTTGTCTGAATTTTTAATCTTTTTAATTTATTTGAATGTCTCTGGTTCACGGGTCATGCTGTTGCTTCAAGGCTTTTTATTCACACCCCATCAACGCTCAACAGGTAACCTGAGAATAATACTCTGTACTCTGTTAGCGATTGGCATGGGCCAAGCCACCGTGATGACTTGTGAGGCGTCTGATGAGGCTTCTAAAACCCCTGTTGCCCTGAGTCAATTCGATAGCCTGGATCCCGTTATTATTGATCCCTTTTTTGACTCTGAGCCAACCCATGCCACTAGCGCGACTCCTTCTGCGGCCTCTATCCTCCCAGAGCCCCTGACGTCGATGCCACCTGCGGCATTGAAAAAAACCACCCCCAAATCATCCGTTGCCCCAAAGATGCCTTCTTCAGCCGCGCCAACATCCCCCACCCTTTCACCCATTAAGCCAGCACAGCCTCAATCTGTTTCAAGTGGGCAGGGCAAGGAAGGTAAATCTTTAGACATACCCTTGAAGAAAACAAACAAAACTTTGTCACCCCCCAAGGATTCTCCAAGCAACGCCGCCCCGGCCAAGCCTGTTCAAGCCGCTCATGTCAAGATTGAAAAACATCACCCGCCAGCAACCGCAAAATCGCTCGAATCGCTTTATGAACGTATGGCCATGCTGGATGCTCAAATTGCCCACCAGTTGCGTGATGACGAGGAGGCGCATCTTAAAGCCATTACCTTTATCTGGCAAGCGGCTGTCGAGCGCAGTGACACCATTCGCTATGCCATTGATCAGCTTTCCAACCGTGACCCCATGCAATCTGGCAAAACAGATTCTGGCGAGTTTAGTAAAAAACTGTTGCGTACCCTTGGTCAGCTGGGAGGCACGGCAGGCACCATTTTGACAGGAAGCCCGGTGGGTATGGTAGGTAGCCAGATGGTCAACGAGCTGGTAGGGTCCACGGCACAAGATGCTCGAAACGCACGGCTGAAAATCACCGACACCGACATGTTATTTTTGGCGCGCGCGGTATCTTCGCTTCAGGAAGATGTCATTGAAGCCTATGAAACCTGGCAAGGTGCCATCGTGCGCTTGGCGTTGGCTCAGGATGCCCGCCGCGCAATTGGCCGTTATGCCAGTAGTGCTGAAGCTTCTTTGCCCAACGGCTTTGACGTTATTGTTGACAGCTTATTGCAAACCCAGGCACAGCAAGTAAATCAAGCCCAATCCGATGTCCAGCAGGCTCGCAACACACTCCTCTTGATTGCAGGCTCTGAAGCGTTAAGCATGTTGGATGCATTGAGCAAAGAACAAGCGCCCTCAAGCACCACCAAAAACGTTGAGCGCAGCATCATGGCATTGCCCTAAGGCTTTGGTTTTGTTATTTGCTGGAGTCAACGGTCTTATGGTCTTCGGTTTTAGGGGCTTCTGAAGCGTGATAATCAGTGGCGAGCTTGACGCCTTCATCAAAGGCTTTTCGAAGCGCTTTGGCAAAGGCTTTGGGTTTTTGCCAGTACCACCCATGGGCACCAAACAAATTGGCACCGGATTTAATTTCGTTATTGCTGTATAAAAAGCCCGTTACAGGAGAGAGCTTTTCGCCGTGGAAGGCTTCAATTTTGGAGAGAGAGTCTTTTGAAGTCAGTGAAAACCCAATCGGATCTTGCAAATGGTTGACGTGTAACCAGAAAATCCCGTGTTCCATCATGAAAATTAGCAAATTGATCATCAGATAGTTTTCAGATTGATTCGGATTGCCAATTGAGGATTGAAACACTGAGATAGGGCTGCCAAACGTAACAAGCCCTTTAAATTGACTTGCCGGAAGGCACGTGGTTTGGGTGGCTTCATTTAAGCGCTGAATCTTCTTTTCAATAAAACTCTCACCCAAGGCATACAAGGCTGCCCGAGCTTCAGGCTCCAGATCCACAAAGAAAGGTTTTAAGCGACCATAGGAGTCATAACGAACGGTTTGAACATCCAGCAAAGCTTGCAGGCACGTCAAGGGTTGTGGATGGGTATCAAAGTATTGAATCGCCTCAGGGCTTGCGTGAATGGATCTAAAAAAGGACGATAACTCAATAAAAGAAAGCCGATAAGACAAATAATTGAGAACAACCAACGAGCCGGCACTATGGCCAAACAGGATAACGGGCTGATTTTTAGCTGTGTTGAGAATATCTTGCTGAAGGCTTTGGCTGACAATGGTTTTGTTGGGTGTTTGCTCAACCCAGTTGACATCATGGAGAATGTAGCCGAGCAAGCGGCGAACCCGTTTTGCAAAAAACGTGTTGATGCTCTCTGTAATGGTGAGTTGACGCTCCAGAAAAGAAATCTCCGGTGCGCTCAGAAAGCCCCAGAAAAAGGGCACCCCAACTGGATCAATAGACAGTTGACCCTGCTTTAAAACATAATCTTGAAAGGCCGCACTTTTTGGCAATTCATGACTCAGCGCGGCGTGCAAATTGGTCACATCCTTCAAAAAAGCGTCTCGATGCTTTTCAGAGTTCATGTTGGTGCCATGAACGTAGAAAAATTTGATCTTATCTTGGCTGTCACTGGCCTGAGAGACGCTTACGGGGGCTGGCTGAGAAAGTGGCAAAACATCCGATTTGACAAGAATTGGCTCTTGAGCAAAGGCAACAGAACTTGCCAAAAACAGGCCTGATATTGATAACGCCAGGGTGATAGCGCCTTGTTTACAGCTATTTTTCTGACTCAGGCTACGCACTTTAGAATGCCATGCAATCATGCTGTTTCAACACCTCTTGTTTCAAGAATTTTTATAAAAAAACGCTTATAATTTTTAAACACTTTTTATTGGATGTCATCCGTGACACAGAGAGTAAGCCTTGATCGTGACTGAGCAGGTTCAACAGTCTAACGCAAAGAGAGCTTCAAAACGGCTCAATAGTCTCATAAAAGAGGCTCTAAAACATGTTCTGCCAATAATGCCAGGGTGGCGTCAATCATGGCTTGAGGTGGAACACTCAGACAAGTCGGTTCATCGCAAACCTGCTTTCGAACCGTCCACAAACAAGGTCGACAGTCGAGATCCGATCTGAAAACCGCTTTAAATCGATGATTATCTTTAGGCAAGAGCACATCTGGATTGGTCGGGCCAAACATGGCCACCAAGGGTTTGTTCAGCGCCACGGCCAAATGCATGGGAGCCGAGTCCACACAAACCATGACATCCGCACTCTGAATCAAGGCCGCCAAATCCAAAATAGAAGCCGTTTTTCCCATAAATTGAATAACTTTTTCTTTCGCTTGTGCCGATAAGGATGCCTCTATTTGCCTGAGCACCTCGGCATCATCCGGGCCGCCGCATAATCCGACTGAAATGGCAGGATTTGTCTGTGTCAGCAACCGCTCTATATAGTCAACCCAATGGGCAACAGGCCATTGCTTCAAGGCGCCTGTCTGCACACTCAGACGGCTTGCCCCCGGATGGATAAGCACGCGGGATGAGGTCTCTGAAGGCCATAAAGCCTGGAATTTATCAACAGGCAGCTTTAACGTCGCAGCATCAACGACGGGGCGCAATGGCAAGACAGGCTCCGGCACATGATCGCCCAGAAGTGCCTTAATGAGCTCCCAGTGCATTTCAGAGGCATAGATGGCTGGCTTCAGTTTTGCAGGATGGGTTAACCATTGACGCTGAAGGCGATTGAGCCATCCACCCGAAGCAAGATAACCCACCCGCACCGGAATACCAGCCAGCTTCATGGCCAAACTAACAAATGGCGAGCGCCCACTGGCCATGACTATTGCTGGCTTGATCTGTAAAAAAGTCTTGATTAATCCCAAAAATAGCGCCAGTCGATCGCGATTGGCAAGCGTCTTGATGTCATTGACGGGCAACAGTTGGGCAGAGGATTGGCTTCGCTTTTCCGTGATTAGGGTAATATCGGCCTCTGGCCAGTAGGTTCTGAGTGCCTGAATAACAGGGGAGGCCAATAATACATCCCCCAAGCCGCCAAAAATTACAATGGCAATGTGCTTGTTTGCCTGACTGCTCTTGGGT
>JAYKJM010000127.1:0-13288 GCA_035285385.1 Vampirovibrionales bacterium | reverse complement strand
CCTCAAAGCCAAAGTCGCCGCCGATGCCCAGCATCCCATTGAGCAAGTGGGTCAAAAGCTGCGTGCCGCCATGGCTTGGCTCTGCGAGGGCAAACACGTCAATCGGGAGGCCAATTAATCCGTGAGCCTGAATATTTCTGCCGCGCCTCGCTTTTCAGGCGCTAGTTCCCGCTCAAAGCCTCAAAATCCTACCCGGCCGACTTGGCAACAGCTCTCATCTGCCTCATATCAAAAGCCTTTACTCGTAAACCATGGTGGAAAATTTTTGAATGTTGTTTCTGCTTGGGAGAAGGATAATGGTTACTTGGTTTGGTTGCAAGATGTCGGTGCGTTACCAGGTATTGTCACTGAAATTAAAAGGTCTAAAGAAGATGATATTTTAAGTCTTTTTTCAGTTGCACAGGGATCAAAACAACCTTAATTCTAAGAATTTAGCTTACAAGACTGTGTGCACCCGCACGCTTTCCTCATCCACCCTCAAGACCGCCCGCCAGTGCCCCACACTCACCTCAAACAGGTGCTTGCTGCCCAACGTCGCCTGGTATCTCACCGTCATCTGCGCTTTTCGACTCGTTAACGGGCTAAAATCAAAGCTGTGAATCAGCTGGCCAAAACCATGTTCTTCTTGCCTCGCCAGCTTCCAAACCAATCGTATCTGCGCTCTCTCAGCAGGGTGCTCATCCACCACCGTCGACACCAGCTGCAACACCCTTGCCGGATAACCCGACTCTGCCCCCCTCACCTCGTCGGGCAACACCAAAGGCTCTTGCAAAAGAACGGTGGTCTCGGCCGGCTCCGCAGCTCGCTGGACAGTGGCAATACAACGCTCGCCACGGGCAACTTCATCATCAGCAGAAGGCACCCGTATCGGGCTCAGCAGACCACTTGTCAGCCTCAACATAGCACCCCCCTCCTGACCGTTTGAGCCACGCGGGGGTTTTGCAACCACTGAAAACGGCGACACCATCGCTGGAAACTTTGTAATGGGGGATTTTGACGCCTCAAACGTCGCCAAAAAATCAGCCGCCATAACCTGTGGGAGCTCCTCCTTTGGCGTCTGCCACGTTGAACGTAACGCCTCATCTGAGGGCTGAAGCGGCCAAATATTATCGTTGCCTAATGGGTCGTTGCGAGCATCCTCATGCCCAGCTAAGAGATGGCCTTCAGACACGTAATGTTCTGGTAACACATCCAACGCGCCAGAGGACTCGGGCAGCGCGTCAAATAAATCCGAAAAATGCATCAGAGGGCCATGGTTACCAATTTTTGGCGGCTCACTGAAAATCTCGGGCTCTGCCACCGTCGTGGTATTGTAATCAGGCGCTAACATGGGCTCCGTTGAAAGCATCTCGCTTGAAGGGATTTCTTCTGAGGTGCTTTGCAAAATAGGGTCTGCGTGCGCCTGCTGGCCGCCATGGAGATTGAGCGCACCAAAGGCACTCACCAACGGTTCAGTCGGCTGGTTATAGGCTGAGGACAAAGCCTGGCCAGTTAATGGCAGAATGCCTAGCCTGGCAGGCGCTGCTGAGTGGCGAGACGTTTTTTTCAAACCCTCAGATTTGCGTTTGAACCACCACATATCAAACCACTGACCATCCTGCTAACGTCCTATTACGATAAATCAAAGGCTCACAACAACCAACTCAAGCGGAAACACCGATGACCCTCACGGCTATTGATCCGCGCGCATTATCTTTATCTGGAGGTTGTTGCCTCTGGGGCGGATTATACCCAACATCAAGCCGGTTTAAACCCAGCTCACTCGCATCTGTCTTTTTTGGGCAGATGCTTAAGCTCTCTATCGCGTGGCTTCCATCACGCTACTTTGAGGAAATCAATAAGACTGGCTATTCACACTCAGCGGCGGCTGAGTCGCCAGAGGCCATGGCCTTAACAGCTTAAAACTCGGGTTTACTTGGCTCAAAAATGGATTGATTGAAGCGGTATTGGCGGCAAAGGCGGTATTGCCCACGGCCATTCGTTTCTGCGCAACAGCTGCCAAATGAGGAGATGACCCCCCATTGTTTTGGGCAGAGGGCAGCGGCGCATTTTTTAATCGATGGCGAATCCAGCCCAACCCTAGCGCACAATAGGTGGCAAATGAAACGCCAGCCGCCACAAGGTATTTATTGAGATATGACAACTTCGCCACGGGGGATTTTTTATGAAGCATGAGTCCCATAAACAGGGCGAAACCAGGCAAAAGAGATACCACCATGGGTTTTTCCACAATAGAAGCATCACCGCCTTTTTCGGTATAACGACGTTGCCATGGAATGACAAATTTATTGCTAATCCAGGTACCAATAACCCCATAACTCAAAAACATTCCAAGCGTTGTCACTACGGCATCAGGCCAAACAAAGCCCTTTTTCAAGAGTTGCAGTTGGCGGGTAATCACCCGTGCCGCCATACTTTCGGAAGATAATTTCTTGAGTAAAGCGGCCTCATTGGCGTTGAGTTTGATATTTTTACTCAGTAACCAATGATGGCCAACATGCTCAGCGAGATCTTGCTGGAGCTTTTTAAAGTTTTCTAGAATGGCTTTGGGTTGGTCAGCCAGGCTTTGCATCTGCTGATACGCCTTTTGAACAATCTGGCGACTGGTGTCATCTAAATGTGTTGACTGCAGCAGACCGTCTTTTAGTATGGCTTTACTCGGGTCATATTTATCATTCCAGGGATGCAAGCCAATACGACGTTTGAAATTGTGCCATACTCGATCAAAGTTGTCGCTTACAGCACTTGTAAAGCGCTCCACTTTATCCAGATGTGTCTCTGGTAGTGGGCCTTCAAAAAATACTTTTAAAGCGGTTTTAATTTTGGCAATATTTTGAGGCGTCAGGCTCTCTTTGTATTGCAAACGATAGAGCGCTTGTTCTAAAGGTTTTTCAAAGCGTTTCTCAATATTCAGTTTGTCTTTACGCAAGACGTTAATGCCTTCAAATAAAGCATCTGCCACATGAGGCGGCACTTTGCCCTGCTGAACCAGGTCTTGGACATAGGCCTTGTAATTGAGGCGTTTAAATAAATGATGCGCCAGAACCGGATCGGTCTTGGCCTGAAAAATTTGGCCAGCATTGCTGTAAATTTCAGGCACGGTATAGAGGCTGTGTTCTTTGACGGTTAACGGCAATAGCAAACGTTGAAGGGTGGGCTCATCAAAGAGGGTTTTATAATTTCGAATATTTTCAAATTGCCCCTGATACAGGTGCTTGAGTTTATTCAACTCAAGAATTTCTGTCATTTTGGGCGCCATGTAGACAACATTTAGCATGCGACGACCCGCCTCAAAGACCATCGGGTTCAGTGCCGTCAGCGTATAATCGCGAAACAGATAATCGGGTTTTTGCTCTTTTGGAACAACAAAATGCGCCCGACTGGCACCCCGAATCTGATACGAGGCATCAATGGATCGATCCAGAAGCTCTTGCGAGATTTGATTAACAATAAATGGAGAAAGCATGGCAATAAGCCGTTAGGCCGGCAAGGGTATTGGGAGTGGCATTAGGATTAAAGGCGATGGTGAGCATTCATTCAACTATCTAAAAACGGGTGATTCAGAAACGTGTTATCAAAAAGCGCTGGGTTGAGTTTGCGGTTGATACTGAAACTGCCCGGAAGGCAACGCCATGGTATATGGTGTCATGGCTGATGGTGGGGCGTTAAAAACTCCAGAATGTTGCAGGGGTGCAAACGCTAAAGCTCCTGGGGCTGGATAAACCACCGATTGCGCCATCTGCACGGAAGGCATGGAAGGCCGAGCGATTAACGGGTTGACACTTGGGACATTAAATTGGGCTGGAGCATTTAATTGAGAGGGTGTAGAAACCGCAGCAGCTGCTGGGGTTTTAGAGGCCGAAGGCATCGCTTTTCTTGATGCTGGCTGATGAGGCTTTTGAGCCGCTTTATTGCCTTCAAAGTCTTTATCGAGCCGTGCCAAGGTGGCGTACGTTAGCCACATGGCCAAAAATCCCACCACATAAATGTTGCAGAAAAGAACAGTGGCCGTTTGCGCTAGGCTTAAAAGGGGCTTTCGCTGACTAAAAAAGCGGGGTAATTCATGCAGCAATTGACGCTCTTTTTGGGTTAGCGCCTTGGGAGCGTGATGCTGAAGCGCCGACTCCAGAAAGGCTAACTGTTTACCCTTTGCGAGTGTTTTATATTTTTCCTGAATGGTTTCTGGCAGGGCAGAGAGCGCTTTTTCTTTTAGTTTTTCTTGGTGAAAGAGGATGGTGGTGGCTTCATTTTGATCTAATGCGGACCAGAAACTCGGCTTCTCGTTGGGTTTTAAGCCGGTTTTCTGCAAAATATCACGAATCTCAGCGCTGGGGCGGAAGCGATTCAGCACAGCGTGAAACATTTTTTGAAACGAGCTCGCTTTTGGATCCAGTGGCGTTTTTTGCGCAATAAACGTATTGAGCAAACGCACCAAAGGGCCGTCTTTATTTTTGGCGGCCAATGTTCCTAAATAGTTGAGTACCCAGCCAATGGAGTTTCGTCCAAAGGTCTCCCAGACGTGCTGACCTGTTATGGCGGCGCCAATTTGTTGTGGGCCGTATAGACCAAGGGGTAACATGATGCGCTGTACCGTGTCTATTTGAGACATCCCGTTATTGCCGGTAATGAGCGCGAAGGGTTTACTCCATTTATAAATCCGCTTAGCAATACCAAGATGCGGAATTTTGTCAACCAGCGCCTCCCCTGTGGCGGATGCCACCTTAGGACTCAGCCTGTGTGAGCCCTGGCTGCCACCAAATCGAACAGGTGAAGCGGTTGTAGAAATTGAGGTCTTTGCCGGGCTCATGGCGAAAAAATCATCTTGCGGGCAGCCAGTAACATCTGGATGGGGAGTGGTTTTGGCGTGTTTTCAAAATGAGACAAATTACAAAAATGTCCAAAAGGGTGCTAAACAAGCAAACACCCCTCAAGCGAATTTGTTGCTAGAGGGGTGATAAAAAATCTTAATATGTTGCAATAATTGCTGCTGGCGGGCGCCTGAGGGTGCGCATTAACCCTAGCAGCCATTAAATAACGATGATTTTTTGCAGAGGACGGTGTCCGATAACAAAACATCAAAAAACTCACGATGTGTGTTGCAATCCAATAACTGCCAAATGACAGCAAAATAGACTAAACTTGCAGGCTAAACTTGGAAGTATTCACCCTTCTTGATATGGGTTATCCTAATGCTTACCCGCACGGGATTCAATGATGATTTCATGACGTTTGTGTAACAAATTTTATCATCTCCCGCGTCGCATCATTTTCTTTAGATTTTTGCGCGAAACCTAAATCATCAGACGTCAAAACCAAATGCTTCCACCTGATTTTCCCCATACCTCGGTCATGCTTCAAGAAGCCGTCACCGCGCTAAACCCTACTTCGGGAAGGCTTTACGTGGATGCAACCATTGGTGCTGGCGGCCATGCGCTTGAAATTTTGAAAGCCTCCTTGCCAGCGGGCAAATTAATTGGCTTTGATCGCGATCCCCTCTCGATGGCTTTGACTCAAAAGCGTTTGCAAGCCATAGCAGCCGATCGCATTAAGCTAATATTAGCCCCTTACAGCCAACTCCAGCAGCATTTGAGCCTCTGTGAAATTACAGGTGGGGTTTTAGCCGATTTAGGCTTTGCCACGTATCAGGTGGCACAGGCCTCTCGCGGGTTCAGCTTTTTACACGACGCCCCGCTGGATATGCGCTTTAACCCTGAGGATGACACGCAACCGACAGCGGCTCACTTGCTCGCCTCAGCAAGCGAGGCTCATTTGCTGCAATGGTTTCGAGATTTTGGAGAAGACCCGTTGGCGCCCATCATTGCCCGTGCCATCGTGAACGATCGAGACAAAACCCCGTTTGAGACCACGCATCAGCTGGCTAGTTTAGTAAGCCGAGTGAGCCGGGCCCATTACAAGAGCGCGTCTCGCACCCACCCAGCAACGCGGGTATTTCAGGCCTTGCGCATTGCGGTTAATCAAGAATTTGAACACCTGGAGGCACTGCTAGACGCCTTGCCCTCCTGTTGTGCTTCAGGGGCGCGCGTGGCAATTATCACGTTTCACTCGCTTGAGGATCGTCTTGTAAAGCGGCGTTTTCGCCAATGGGAGAATCCGTGTGTGTGTCCCTCGGCGTTTCCGCTCTGCAGCTGTGGCAGACCAGCACAATGGCGACGACTCAAGCCCAATTTAATCCTGCCTTCTGCCCACGAGGTGTCGATAAACCCCAACGCCCGCAGCGCCAAGCTCCGCGTGATTGAAAAACTATAGCCCACCTAAACCAAAACCAGCTTGAAACTCGCGCTTAACAATAATAACGTCAACGCAATCAAGCCGCATAAACAGACAAAAAACAATTCGAAAAATTACGAGGGATTCTTGCTATTAAACAGTAGGACAGACTTAGCATTACGTCTACTGCGAGTGCCGTTCATTAATGCAATAGCCCCTACAATACCACAGAGAGAACCTAAAAGTCCTTTCGCGGCGATTTTAGAATTAGGGTGGGCAGGATTAGTAAGGATTATCAGCCCCCAAACTACAGTTGCAAAAGCTGAAGGATAACCGATTGTTTTCCCTAAAGCTCTCCGAACGGATGGGTTGCGCCAATTAAAAGGTTGAGCTGAGCTTGAAGCTTGACCAGCAGCAATGCGCCTACGTAAACCAGTTCGCCCTGAAGGAGTAAGTAACGAGACGCTCATAGAAGAAGCTCCCTTAGCATTGAAAAATAATAAAAATGTAACGTACCAAAATCGGTCTGATAAAGGAATCATTGTCCTGTACGGTGCTTCATCTTTTTTTACACTGGTAGTTTGCACATTGTCGTAATCCCTTGCTACGGCCTAAGCCAGAGCCGTAGACAGTACCAGCCCTATTTGAGCCGTTTCGGCCTACCCAGTAAACCGCTTCAACAAACAGTCGGTTGTCAACTGCTGTTCGCCCTCTGTCTGATTTTTTTCCGGGTAACACGTCTTTGATCTTGTCCCACTGTGCATCTGATAATTCAGCCATGTAAAATTCCTCCAGACTCTCTGGAGAAACTCTATCACAATTTAATTGTCGACACTGCCTAAGACGCAAAACTTCGAAAGACCGCATGGTGATGAATTTTTAATAACCCGATTCCTCATTGGTCAAACTGTCAAACTGCGAAATACCCTGATGGCAGAAATGTGCCGTGTAGATCCTGAATTGGAAAAGATAGAACCTTATCTGCAGCCTTGGCAATAACGATAATCCATATTGGCCTGCGCTATACTGAGACCATCATATTTGAGGTACTAACGGTTTTTAATTGCAGGGGCTACGCTGGCCATGGCACGGCAACCCACATTTATCGACATTCAGGGGGCGCGGGTCAACACGCTCAAAAACATCAGCTGCCGTATTCCGCAGGGGCGTTTAACCGTTATCACCGGGCCCTCCGGCTCGGGCAAGTCATCGTTGGCATTTGACACCCTCTACGCTGAAGGTCAGCGCCGCTTCATTGAAAGCATGTCGCCATACGCCCGCCAGTTTTTTGAGCGCATTCCGCGCCCAGACGTCGATGCGGTTCATCACATATTGCCTGCCATTGCCCTGGAACAAAAAAATCGCATCAAAAATGCCCGCTCAACGGTCGGCACCGCCACCGACGTGGATGATTATTTACGCATGCTGTTTGCCCATGCCGGCACCATGATGTGCCCGCATTGCAATCAGCCGGTTACGTGCGGCAATTTAGGCACCATTGCCCACACGTTGGCCACTTTGCCCGAAGCCAGTAAGACGGCCATCCTTGCGTTTCTGCCGGCACCCAATCTGCCTGTTGTGCAAACCCAGCTTGTGAGCGATCTCTGCAAACTTGGCTACACGCGACTGATGGCTGCCGAAGGGCAAATTATTGACATCAAGGCCAATAGTAGCTGGCAAAAAGATTGGCTCATAACCCTTGAGCCTTTAAAAGGCTACTGGCTTGCGGTACTGGTTGATCGTTTTCGAACTGGCGGCTCACAGAGTGCTGAACCCGACCAATCTGAGGCCGCTCAGGGTCGGGTCATTGAGGCCCTTGAGGCAGGGCAAACCCTTCTCAACGCCTTGCATCTTGGTGGGCAAGAGGGCTTGCTAGGGTTTAAGGTGCTTGAACAAAATCAACCCTATCGGGCGTTTCTTCCACGATTTGCCTGCCAAAATTGTCTTATTGCTTACTCTGAGCTTAGCGCCGAGCGATTCTCGTTCAATCATCCGCAAGGCGCCTGCCCCACTTGCGAAGGCTTTGGTCGCGTCATGGGGATTGATTGGCAGAAGGTGATTCCTAACCACGCCCTTTCCCTCGAAGAGGGCGCCATTCATCCGTTTTCAACACCCTCCAATCAGCAATATCTGCAAGACTGGCTTGAGATGGCTCAAAGTTTGGGGATTCAAACCCACATCCCCTTTGGTGAGTTGTCTGCCGAGGCACAAGCGCTCATTAAATTTGGTCAGCCTCCCAAACATGGCTCTGTAGATACTGAACTCCTGAAGCAATTTGAAAGCGTAAGCGCCTATTTCAAGTACCTTGACACCAAACGCTATAAGGTTCATGTCCGTATTACAATTGCGCGCTACCGCGGTTATACCCAGTGCCCAGATTGTGAGGGCAGCCGTCTCAATGCGGAGGCGCGCCAGGTGGTTTTATTGTGCCCGCAAGCGTCCGAGTCAACGCCTCAAAACCTTGCTGGGCTTAGTCAACTGCCGTTGAGCCATCTTTTCAACTGGCTCAATGCTTACAGCCTGCCGCCGGCTCTGGCGTCATTGCAAGAGAGTATTTTAAGTCCCTTGCGGGTGCGTGTGGGCTATCTGGTTGATATTGGCCTGGGCTATCTGACACTTGCTCGGCAATCCAGAACGCTTTCGGGAGGCGAGTCACAGCGGATTCATCTGGCTACGGCTCTGGGCAGCAAGCTCACAGAGACGCTCTACGTGCTGGATGAGCCGACGATTGGCTTGCATCCTCGAGATACCCGCCGTTTGTTGGCGGTGATGAAATCCTTGCGCGATCATGGCAATACCGTGGTGGTGGTTGAACATGACCCAGACATTATTACCGGTGCCGATTGTGTTTTAGAGCTGGGGCCCGCCAGTGGCGATGCAGGTGGCCAGCTGATGTTTGCAGGTAGCGTCAAGGCACTTTCTCAAGACGCCACATCACTGACGGCGCAGTGGATTTGGCAGCACCCGGCCTCCACCGATACCAAAAATACAAAAACGCCAGACCTTGCTCCAGCATGCCGAGTTCAGCCCTCGGATGATGCTGCAGCCAGTAAGGCGGCAATTACCATTCACAATGCGCGGGGGCAGAATCTTAAAAATCTGACCGTAGCAATTCCCAAAAATAAGCTGGTGGTTGTCTCGGGGGTTTCGGGAAGTGGAAAATCTACGCTGGTTAGCCGCACACTTTTTCCGGTAGGGCTTTTGCAGCGAGGTCAATCCGTATCTGAGCCGCCAGAGCCTGTTGATTTCATTGAAGGGCTTGAAGACTTTTCTCAGATTGTTATGGTCGATCAATCTCCCCCTCAACGCAGTAGTCGTTCAAATCCCGCCACGTTTGTTAAAGCGTTTGATGATATCCGCGCGTTGTTTGCCGCCACGCGCCAGGCCAAGGCGCTTGGTTTATCGGCAGCTGATTTTTCGTTTAACGGTGGCGACGGCCGATGTCTCACCTGTGAGGGTCTTGGTAGCGTCACCATTGACATGCAGTTTCTGGCTGATGTGGTGACCCCATGCCCGGATTGCGAAGGCCGCCGCTTTGGCCCTCAGGTGCTGTCTGTCGGGTTAGGAAACTGGCAAGGCGAGGCGCAAACCATCGATAATATTTTGCAAATGACAGTCGACTCTGCCGTCACTTTTTTGAAAAATGGCCTCTCTGCTGGAGAATTTCAGGTCTCAAAGACGGGTTTTAGCCTGGCTGAAAAAGCCATCGCCAGGCTTCATCCCTTACAAACTGTGGGTCTTGGCTATCTGCGTTTGGGGCAGCAGACGGCGACCCTCTCTGGAGGCGAAGCGCAACGGCTTAAGTTGGTCAGTTACCTGGGAGGACTCTCTGAAAAATCGGAGCCGGTGCTTTTTATATTTGATGAACCCACCACAGGCTTGCACCTCTCGGATGTGGATCGGCTCGTGGGGGTTTTAAAATCCTTGATTTGTGCCGGTCATAGCGTGATTGTGGTTGAGCACCATTTGGGGCTGATGGCGCAGGCCGACTGGATTATTGATCTGGGACCCGATGGGGGCTCAGGCGGTGGCCACATTGTTGCCCAGGGCACGGTGGCTGATGTCATGGCGAATCCGGCCAGTGTCACTGGTCCTTATTTGGCCGAAACTGGTGTGCCGCTGTAAACACCATGAATGCCATTTTGAGGTCTATGGGTTGATTTTTGTTTCAGATTTTAAACTGTCACCAACATGCCCATGCCATCTTTGATACACTGACAAGCATGAGTGCTTTCACCCATCTTTCAAATGATACGGATCAACGTGCAAAAAATCGGCTCGATTCAGCTACCTCCTTAACGCCAGAAGTGCCACCGACCTTTGATGAGTTTTCGGGTCGTGTTTACTTTTCAGTCAGCGCAGAAGGTCTCGGCCATTCTACCCGGGCCATTGCCATGGCGCATCAGTTTGATCCCTCACGGATTTTGATTGGCTCCTACGACTATGTACTGGAGAGGATTCGCGCGTTTGGCTTGCCTTGCGTGGAAGTGAAGCAGGAAATTAAGCTTATTGGAGAAGGCGGCACTTTCGACGTTGGCAAAACCATCCTGCAAAATCAGAGTTTTGCTTTGCAGTTTAACCAAATGATTCAGGATGAAATGGAGCTGATGCGTCAGCACGGCATTACCGCCGTTGTGGCCGATGGCCGTTTGGCGCCCATGCTGGCTGCGTCTCGCTTGGATATTCCGTGCCTGGTGGTGACCAATCAGAGCGCATTTTACCCGTTTTTTAATCACGATTCTCCTCTGGTTAAGTGGTTTGGACAATCGTTTGATTGGGCCATGACGCAATGGCTCTGCAGCGCTGAAGAAATTCTGATTCCTGATTTTCCGCCGCCGCATACCGTCAGTTTGTACAACCTGAGCTCGCAGGCGCAAGTCAAGAAACGCACCCGATTTATTGGCCCATTGGTAGATTTTAGACGGCCAAAAGCGGTTGAACATGTTGCCCAACCGTTGGATCTCTCCTCTCGTGGATTCAAATACCGTGTGGCCGTGTCGATGGGTGGCCATGAGTACCGAAGGCCTTTGTTTGAAGCTGTTCAGGCTGTTGCCCGCCTGATGCCTGAGGTGGCGTTTGATGTGCTGAGCAGCCTCAGTTTATCGATTCATTGCGCCAATGTGTTTTTATACCCAAACGTGGTGCAAAGTATGCCATTTTTTACTGCCGCCGATTGTGTCATTACGCAGGCTGGCCACAGCACCGCCATGGAATTGCTCAGTTTGGGCAAGCCCTCTGTTATTGTGCCCGATGCCAAACAAATGGAGCAGGAGAACAACGCCAAGCGCCTTGTAGAAATGGGCGTTGCCTTGATGCTGGAATACGATACCCTCACCCCTGAAGCCCTGAAGCAGGTTTTAGAGCAGGTGTTGTACAAGCCGCAATTTGCAAACGAAGCCGCCCGATTTGCCGCCATGGCCGATAAGTTACAGGGTGTGCGCCAAGCGGCTAATTTACTGACGCATTATGCCCGTCGCTTGACGTGTTATTAATAAAAATTTATATTTTGGCAATTTTTGTTATTGAGCGGATTTATGTCTATGTGCTGATTTATGTCTATGTGCTGATTTAGGGCATAACGGTCTTGTTTGAATTTTTAGATGTACCCCACTTCTCTCTGTATAAAGGATGCCATTTTTTATGACGATGATTTTGCAAACCCGCTTTGGTGCACAAACTCCCCCCCCCCACACACCCAATGTATTTCTAGCGTCTCAATCCGGTTTAACATTTGGTAGCCAGCAGCTCGCTGCTACTGCGGTTAGCTTTTCAGGACGTGGCCCCTTATCTAGGAAACGGACCAAAAATGCCATGTCTTTATGGGTTCAACCGACACCTCCTTTAAGTGAACGCTTAGCAGGGGTTCTAACTAATTTGGGGTTCCCGAAATGGTCGCGTTCTAATATGTTGAGAGATGCTCACGCTCAAATATTTTCATTAAGAGCAGAGAGGGATGGGGCACGTCAACAAGAGCAAGAATTAGCATTTCAGTTATTGCTTAATTCTCAACCGGATCTAAGGCAAACTTGGAGTGACTTATTAAGCAAAGAGCCCAAACGTCCTGGCTCATTTGAACAATCTGCAACCCCTGAAGAATGGGAAAGCTATCGTTCAGAAGAAAAAGAATTTTTAGATAGACAAGAAAAGTTAAAAGCGAACGCTCTTAAACAAGTCACAAGGGAAGATCTTCTAAATCTTGCTTTGCGAATGGAAAACCAGATAGGTGGTCAACTTTATATGCAGGGACAAATGGAAGCTGATATGGCTCATCGTGGTGCTAAAATATTAGGTCAAATAACTGCTGCCTTTCGAAAATCGGGGAATAACTCTCGCGCATTTCATAGAAATGGCTCAGTTGCTGCTTTACAAACTGTTATTAATAGGCCTACACCTCAAGAAATTAATGATCGCAACGAAATGACGGCAGCCAAATTTCAACACGAGCTCAAGGCCTTGAGACAGAATAATCCAGAAGCAGCGCAAGAAATTGAAAGACGTATTTTAGGTCAAATGAGTAATCCTAGCCTTCCAATAGGTGCTATAAATCTTTTAACTCAATCGATTCCGACGTCTAATACTGATTTACTTACAGCTAATTTCCAATATTTGCTTAGGCATATTCAAGAAGAACGTATTAAAGCAGCCGACGGTCTCAGGGAAGGGCTAAATAGATGGTTACAACGTTTTAGCAATCATCTCTAAACTTGCCCATTCAATATATATTGAATATGGCGAGAATGCCTAAATACAGCCTGATGAAAAGTTATGCCATAATAGGTGTGACTCAAACGTTACTGGCGTAAATAATTAACTCTTGGCCATGAAACTCTACATCTCGGCCGATCTCGAAGGCGTGTGCGGCGTCACGAGCAAATCGCAGTGTTACCCGCACCCAAATACAGCCTCGGCCTACCATTACGCCGTGGAGGCTTTGGGGCGCGAAGTGCGGGCTGTTCTGCGCGGACTCGCCTCGGCCGTCTGCCATGCAGCTGCCCCTCCTGCTGAACCGTTGACGGTTGTCGTCAATGATGCCCACGGCCCCATGAGCAATCTCACCCTG
>JAYKJM010000126.1:0-7785 GCA_035285385.1 Vampirovibrionales bacterium | reverse complement strand
TATCGTCTGAGGCATTATCGTTCACCCAGACGTCAACGTCAGCTTGAAGAGCCTCGGGTAAGGCCTTTATTTGGGTACAAAGCCCCCAAAGTAATTCTTTAAGGCTGCATTGACGATTGTATGTCGGAATTGTGATGCTTAGTAGGGGCATTTCATATCACCTCGTTATTGTTGAGCTTCTTCCAGTATTGTTACCGTACGCTGAAAGCCGCTCTTAATGTCTGTCCACGGCGACCACCCAAGCGCCATCAACTTTGAAACATCGGGCACGCTTCGCGACACCACACTGGGCAGATAATGGCCGACAGATTGCACCGGGGATTCTCCCACACGCAGGGACAGATGCCTCTTGGGGAAGGCATGGTCAATCAGCTGGTTGGCCAGCTGTAAAATGCTGGTTTCTGTCGGGGCGCCAATGTTATAGGCTGTGGCGGGGGTTCCCTTGAGTAATACCGTCCATAAGGCGGCCACAGCATCGGCGATGTAGCAGAAGGCGCGGGTGGGGGAGCCATCGCCTCGAATGGTGAGAGGCTCGCCAGCCATGATAGCCTTGATAAAATCGGCAAACACGCGGCCATCTTGCAAATTCAGCCCGGGGCCATAGGTGTGAAAAGGCCGTACAATATAGGTATTTAACTGCTTTTGTTGATGCCAGCCCATGCAGAGGGTTTCTCCCATTCGTTTACTTTCGCCGTAGCAGGCTCGAACGGTTGCAGGATCCATCACCCCCAGCTGAGTTTCATTGGTCGGAATTTGATCACCACGCAACTGACCATACACTTCACTGGAGCTGACAAACAGAAACTTCTCGACCCCGGACTTGACAGACCAGTCGAGTAAATGAACCAATCCGGTGGTGTTAGGCAGAGCCGTTCCTATTGGGTCTACACCATAAAACGCCGGGCCTGCCTGACTGGCCGCATGGATGACAATCTGAGCGTTTTGGGGCAACCTCACAGGGTGTTGACTGGCAAAATCATGCTCAAAAAAGCATACATCGGGCCGCTTGGCTATGGCATTAAAAATCCACTTGAGACGCTCTAAATCCCGACCCAAAACGCTCACGCACATTGCTAGTCGAAAATGATCATTGAGATACAGCAGGCTATAGAGTATAAACCGCCCCCACAAACCGGTTGCCCCGCTCACAACAATATGCCGGTTTGCCAGGGCTTGCCACGGTAAACCCTGATTGGCAATGATGCCCAAATCTTCTTGAATGAGGGGGTGTTGCCAGTCATAGAGACTGCCACCCGTTCTTAATGTCGTTAATGGCGCCTGAGTCATAACGAAGGTTCCAGAGGTATTGTCAGCATTGTGGCCTACCAGGCAACACTAAACCTGCATCAGTGAATGATTCGGGTCGTGGCTTTGAGCGTTGAGCGTCAGGCTCTGTTGCAGAGCCTCCACAATTTGATCAATAAACGGGGTGCTGGTACGCTGAACTTCCAGGAAGCTGGCGTTGGAGACACCCGGGCGATAAAGGGCAAAGGTCTTCATCAATCCAAGGCTTGCACCGCTAATTTTGGCATCCCGATAGGCAATATCCCCATCGGCAAACCACGGTTGCTTTGCCCAGTGCGCCATTTGTGCCGTCGTCAAAAAGAAACAACCAGAATAAGGATTTTGAGCGCGTTCAAACTGAAAGTTTCTACCCAACACATTAAGCGTTAACGGTGGCGGGTTGTTTAAATCCTGATAATAATCGGCCAGACTCAAGCCCGTATGCCCATCAATATAGAGCTTGCTCACCGGACCCTCTGCAGACAATTCAACCCGATTGGCCACCAGCACAGCGTTTTCAATGCCCTTGGCAAGCGTTGTTTGCGAAAACCATTTGAGCTTGTCAAAAAACAAGGCATCACTGAGCATTAAGTCTTCTTCAAGGTAGCCATAAATATCGTAGCGTTGCGACACGTTACTGGCAAGCTGGCTATGACACTGGGTAGCCAGCTGTTCAGGCTCAGAGTCTTCGGTTACGTGCAAGCGATAGAGATCCATCGGGACGTAGAGCCCTTGCACAACAGGATTATTGGGCGGCGTGACGATAATAATGTCCAATTGCCAAAATTGCCGCTCGATATCCGGGGTGGCGTTGCCATTTGATAAATCCAGCGTCCAGTGATCTCGACCAAACAGCTGGTGCAAACGCGCAATATTGAGCGAAAGCTGTTGACGGCGCTCCTCAATCTGCTCTGAGCTTTGTTGGGTGGCACCCGCCGATGTCTCATCGTGGGTATCCGTTGAGTCGGCGTGATTCAGGTCGTAGTTATTTGGCCAAAAGCTAGGAATCGTCAATAAAACCCGCATTTATGAAATTCCTTCAATTGCTTATCGAAAAACTAAATTCCAATGACTCGCGGTGGCACAAAACAGAATGACGCACGCCATACTGCTGGTAGTCTACAGGAGGGCAGGGTTCAGTGACCTCCTTCAAACCGTTTAAATTCATCTATTTTTGGCAGCCCCTTCCTGTCATCGGGTAAGGATGCAAAGACTTAACCATCACCTCACGTTGATTTATGCTGGTTGCATGTCCAAAGCGCCTTCTTTTTTAATTCTGACGCTGGCTTTAACGGCAGGCTGGTGTAGCGGCATTGCCGTGGGCATTTATCAGCCAGCTTGGATAACTTCCCTCTGGCCGTGGGGGTTTTGTGGCGTGCTCCTGATTGGCCTGTCAACCGTGTGGTTGAGCCGTCAGACCTGGCATCGCTGGTTGAGCATCGGCCTGCTGATGCTGTTACTTGGCGGCCAGTACGCCATCTGGCGTGAAAATCGTGACTGGCGCGAGCACCCTTTGGTTCAGCAGGGATCACGACAAAACATCACAGTTGGAGGCATTGTCTATCCGCAACTAAAGGCGGGTGGCACCAAACATTGGTTGTATCTGGAAGGGACAAGCGCTGGCTGGGTCATTGCCGATGTGCGTCGACGAGCCACCCGGGCGCGTTGGCCGCTTGTAGGCAGCCGCATTGAGCTTCAAGGAAATTTTCGCTTGCCGCGTCGCCCCCTATTGCCGGATCCGCTTTCAGGCTTTGATGAGCATCGCTATTTAAGAAGTATGGGAGCCATCGGCGTCGTGGAAGGCATTTCGGCCAAGTCTCTGAAAATCCTCAATTCAGAGCCAACTAACGTGATGAGCAGCCTGTTGCGTGTCACCGAACACATCAGGCAGCAGCTGAGTGGCTCGTTTTTTAAAGTGCTTGGCCCTGTAGATGGCGCCTTGGCCGCAAGCATGGTGTTAGGTGAACGTGCTGTGGGGATTCCAAAAGCCACGCATGATGCGTTTGCGCAAACCGGTCTGATTCATCTTTTGGCGGCCAGTGGGATGAATGTTGGGATTGTGGCAGGGGCAGTTTTAGTGTGTTTTGAGCTCTTGCAACGGGGCTTGCTTGCTCTGATGCCAACATCTCGTCGATTCCCGGCGCTGTTTCGTCATATCAAGTTTTTCACGGCCATGGTGGCTGTATTTGTGTATATGTTGCTAACCGCAATGCCACCGTCAATTCAGCGTGCCGGTGTGATGATTATACTGGCACTGGCCTTAAAGTGGCGCCATCAGAGCTTGCCTGCTGTGGTGTTGCTGGCGCTCAGTGTCTCTATTTTGTTGCTACTCACGCCGTTTGCCATTCAGAGCTTGGGGCTTCAGCTGTCGGTCTTTACGACTTTGGGCATTCTAACCTTTGTGCCTACGTTACAAACGCTGCTTAACGTTTCAAAAATGCCCTGGCTTTGGCGTGTAATCTGGGTCTCACTGCTGGTACCACTCAGTGCTCAAATTTGGGCAACCCCGCTGCTTTTGCCCGCGTTTCATACGTTACCCTTGCTTTCCAGCCTTCTGAATATTCCTGCTGTCTGGCTGGCCACACCCATCACCGCTTTGGGGGCAGCTTTCTCAGCCTTTGGCATGGTCTTTCCTTTGGCATGGCAGGGATTAATTATTCTGAAGCCATTTTTAGCAGGGCTACTTTGGCTGGCTGCCTTCGGAAAATCCCAAACGCATACGATGGTAATGCTCTCTGCTTGGCCTTGGGTGGTCACTGTGGCATGGCTTTTGCTGTTAATAGCCTGGGCGATTGTATTGAGCTGGATGGGGCGACCTGTTGCCAGCACTGGCGTGCTTGGTGAGCATCAAAACCCATCAAAACGATGGCTTTATATATTGGCGGGGCTCACGTTGGTGCTCCTCACGCGAAGCCTTTGGGATGATATAATCAAACCTGACAGGCAGCAATTTTGGCCCTTGGGCAATCGTCATGGGGTACTGGTGACTCACGTTAATCAGAAAGTGCGCTTGGGCGTTCCCGCATCGCTGACGTATTGGGAGGCTCGCGCGCTCTCAGATAGCCTCAAAGCGCGCAATATCCAGCAGATTGATCGGCTTGAAATTTGGCAGACCACAGAGGCGTCATCGGCCGGTTTTAAGCCAAAATGGCTTCAATGCCCTATTGACCATCCCATTTTGTGGTCTGCCTCTTTTCCGACCCGTTTAAGACTGATAGCCCCCACACCCACACGGACGTTTTGGATAGAACAAACACACCCTTCTCAGCATCGGTTGCTACAGCCAGGTCGACTATATCCCTTAGCGTTTGATTCCGTTAGAATCCCTGAATGACTCCTTCTTCAAAAAATGCGCCAGTGGCACTGATTACCGGTGCTAGCCGTGGCATCGGTGCGGCGATTGCGCGTCAGCTTGCAAGCCTAGGTTATCGATTGTCTTTGGTGGCGCGCGATAAGATTGCATTACAGGCGCTTTCAGAAGAACTCTCGGCGCTGGGCTTTGAGCCTGCTCAGATAATTGTTCAAGATTTACGCGTGCCAAATGCGGCTGAGGCGTCTAAAAAAGTCATTCAGCAGGTCGTCTCTCACTGGCACGCCTTGGATGTCTTAATTAATAACGCGGGGGTGGCTCCAAAAATTGGTTTGCTGCAAGAAATGACAGAACACGCCATTGAGCAGACCCTCGATTTAAACTTGAAAGTGCCGCTATATCTGATGCAAGAAGCGTTACGAGTGATGGTTCAACAATCCTGCGGTACGATCCTTAACTTGAATTCTGTGGCCGGCAAAACAGCGTATCCGTTTTGGGCCGTCTACGATGCCAGTAAATTTGCACTAAGAGCATTAACCCAAGCCGTGTGTGAAGAAGCACGAAGCAATGGCATCCGTGTCTGTGGCATTTATCCTGCAGCGACAGATACCGCGATATGGGATGATCTGGATTTACAGCAGGCTCCCGATCGCCAGGGGATGCTAACCCCAGTGCAAGTGGCCGAGGCTGTAGCGTTTATGGTGCAGCAGCCGCCTGAGGTGCTGATTTCTGAGTTGACCATTCAGCCCCTGAAACCGGCGCTATAACAAAGAGACTTAACATTGAGCTTAGAATCAAATTTAAATTTGAATCAAACTAAAGCGTGCCACCTGACAATAGGTTTCATGCACCGCCTGCAAGAGCGACATCCGATTGGCTTTAACAGCGGGATCGTTGGCATTAACCAGCACATTGTCAAAAAAGGCATCAATGGCATCAGTGAGCCCATCAAGGTGCTCAATGCGAGCTTGCACATCTAGCGGGCTGGCGTTTCCAATCGCGTTTAAGACGGACTCCAAGCCCTGCCACAGACGGTTTTCATGGGCGGTTTCAAATCTAGCTGGATCAATGTTTCGGAGGGCTAGAGGCTGAGCCGCCGCCAAAATTTTATCCACCCGGGTTGCAGATTCAATCACTCGCAGCAGGGCTTGAGAGGCCTGCTGAGGTTGATGGCGTTTATCTAACTGAGCATCCAGATTTTTGAGCGTTTCAACCACCTCTACCCATTGATCCAGGGAATTGAGAGCGGTTTGAGAGGCACCGTTTCGCTGCCAGACGGCCTCAATTAACGACGCGTTTTGCAAGCACTCCTTCAGCCAGATTTTGCCACGCTGCTCGAAAAAAGGCAGCAATCGCGCTTGGGTTTCAGGATCAGAGAGCTGGGCTAGGTTTTGGTGCTCTAGCTGACGATGGGCTGCTTTCAGAAGCGGGGTAATGGCTATTTTAAGGTTGTTCTTCAGCAAAATCTGGAGCATTCCACTTGCCGCGCGACGCAATCCTAACGGGTCTTTGGAACCGGTGGGCAACTTGGCGTCTTTTTGAGAAAAAATAGCAACCAGCGTATCCAGTTTGTCTGCCAAATTGAGGGCTATGGCAGCAGGCTCAAGGTGGTCTATGGATTCTCCTTCCCCACGGGGGTGGTATTGGGTAGCAATGGCATTTGCCACAGCCTGAGGCTCGCCATCAAGGCGTGCATACTCAGCGCCCAGTTCTCCCTGAAGTTCCGTAAATTCGCGCACGAGCAACGTGACCAAATCTGCTTTGGCAAGACTGGCTGCACGTTGGGCATGTTGAAGGTCTTCATCTGAGAGCTTAAGGGATTGCCCAACCGCCTCACAGAGGGGTATTAATCGCAGGGTTTTATCGTGCATGGTGGCCAGATTTTTCTGAAACGTCACACCGTTGAGTTTTTGGGTGTACTCGTGCAAGGCCTGTTGGCGATCACTCTGAAAAAAGAAGGTGGCATCCTGAAAGCGGGCGCGCACTACACGCTCGTTGCCGGCAGCAATGGTGGGTAGCGCTTCAGGATTTGGATTGTTGCAAACGCCCAGAAAAACAGGCAAAAGCTTGTTTTTATGTGGATTTTTAACCGCAAATAATTTTTGATGACTCGCAAGAACCGTCGTCAAGACGCAAGCGGGCAAAGCCAGAAAACTGGCGTCAAATTGACCCATAAAAACGGTGGCAGATTCATTCATCCGCGCAACCGTGCTTAACAGCGCCTCGTTAGAGACTAAGCGGCCACCGGCTTTTGAAGCGGCCTCATCCAACTGTGTGGTAATCCACTGATGTCGAACGGCCTCATCGGGTTCTACCTGGCCTTGCACGCGAAGCTGCCTCAAATAATCATTGGCATGGCTAATTTTCAGAATATCTGGCGTAAGCCTCAAGCCTCGGCTGGTGCAATCGCTTTGAACACTGGCCAGAGAAAAGCTCACTAATTGATCATCCCACAAAGCCGTCAACCAACGAATCGGACGCGAAAACTTGATGGCATCTGTTGTTGTGTCAGCTTGCCAGCGCATAAAATGGGCGCCAGACAAATTAGAAATTAAAGCCGGCAAATTCTCAGAGAGAAGCGCGGGCAATGGCTTGCCTGGCGTTGTTTGCGTGTGCCACAAATACCCCTCTGATTGCTCGAGTGCCTCAAAGGCAACGTTCATTTTTTGGGCAAAACCCAGCCCAGCCTGGGTTGGCTGACTAGAGGCTTCATTAAGAGCCACGCGCAGGGGAGGACCTTTCAGGCGCTCGGTTTTGGACTGGGTATAATCGGGGAGATTTTGAATGAACCAGGCCAAGCGGCGAGGGGCTGCAAAGGCTTGAATATTTTCTGGCGAGACCGTAATACCGACATGAGCCAGAAGGTTACACAAGGCGGCGACAAACTCGGCCGGAGCACTTGCTAAAAATGCAACAGGGAGTTCTTCGGCTCCGATTTCCAGTAAAAATGACGCCATAGTAGTCCAATCAATAAGTAGTAACAGACGCAGTCTAATTTTAAAAAAGAATTCCTATAGTTTTTTAGAAAAAAAACGTTGAAATTCATTTTAGCCCAATCGTGGCTGTCATGATAAAAACCCTATTAGCAATTCCAGGTGCTCTGCTCAATCTGTCCAAATAATCTTATCCGTTGGATAACTGATAAATCCCATCGACGTTTGCGGGTGATTCTTTCGCCGTGTTAGACTAAA
>JAYKJM010000125.1:0-9017 GCA_035285385.1 Vampirovibrionales bacterium | reverse complement strand
TCGTACCATCAGACCTGCCGGTTGCGAACTGTTCTGATCTCGTAATCATCCGGCCTGGTGACTTGATCGACTCCAGATGGCTGGTTTACTTCATCAACGGTGCTAGCCGCGGCTACGTGCATTCGAGACTCGTTGGCGCTGTACAGCAACACTTCAACGTGGGGGCAGCGCGAGAAATGATTTTGCGAATGCCGCCCATTTCTGAGCAGCGGGCGATTGCCGAGGTGTTGGGGGTGCTGGATGACAAGATAGACCTACTACACCGCCAAAACCAAACCCTTGAAGCCCTGGCCGAAACCCTCTTCCGCCAGTGGTTCATCGAAGAAGCCGATCCAGCGTGGAATGAGAGACCTTTATCGGATTTGGTAGAACATTTGAAAATTCCAGTGAAACCTTCTGAACAACCCAATGAAACTTTCTTTCACTATAGCCTTCCCGCATTTGACACAGCGAAAAGACCAGTTGCTGAAACTGGTGGTGCTATATTAAGCAACAAATATGCCGTTCCTAAAGATACAATATTGGTTTCAAAATTGAATCCTAGAGTTCCAAGAATTTGGCCAATTCCAAGTCTAATCCCAGACAATTCTGTTTGTTCTACCGAATTTCAGGTTATAAAGCCTAGCCGTGACTTGTTTGGCTATGTATATTATTTCTTAAAATCTGAGGATGCCAGAAACACTTTGGCTAGTTCTGCTTCAGGCACAAGTGGTAGTCATCAAAGAGTTACTCCTAATGACATTTTGAATTTAACGGTCAATGTATCAGAAGATTTAACCAAGCCACTGCTTTTCTCTGGAATTGTTAAACCTCAGCTGGATAAAATATATGAGAATCAAACACAAATCCAAAAACTTGAAAAAATACGGGATGCCTTGCTCCCCAAGCTCATGAGCGGGGAGGTTCGGGTTTACTTTAATGGTTTAGGGGGCGATTGTATCGCCCCGCCAACCGGCCAAAACGGGACGATGCAATCGTCCCCTACGAATGGTGGGGAACATGTATAAACTCTTACCTCAACGTAAACCGTTGCGCCTACCGGGGTATAATTATGCTCAAAACGGCGCGTATTTTATTACCATTTGCACCAAAAACCGTGCGTGTCTATTTGGTGATGTTACCCATGGGGAAATGGTGCTGAATGATGCGGGTCACATTATAGAAACGGAATGGCCTAGAACGTCTGTATTACGAAACGATGTAATGCTTGATGAATTTATTATTATGCCCAACCACGTTCATATGATCGTATTGCTGTCCGTAGGGGGCGATTGCATCGCCCCATCGACCATCACCACCAATCCCAACCCTGACGGGACGATGCAATCGTCCCCTACGACATCGAATATTAGTTATATTATTCGGGGCTTTAAATCTGCTACCACCAAGACCATTAACTTACATGACCAAACCTCTGGCACACCTGTTTGGCAACGGGGGTATCACGATCATATCATCCGAAATGAGGCAGATTTAAACCGCATCCGTCAGTACATTGTTAATAATCCGCTACAATGGCATCTGGATGAAAACAACCCTGAAAAGGTTTCTATCCATGTCTAAGCTGAGAGAATCTCACATTGAAGCCTTTGCCATTGGCTTGCTGGAAAAGCAGGGCTTTACCTATTTTAATGGGGTGGACATTGCACCAGATTCTGACACGCCCAAGCGGCGCAAGCTGGAAGAGGTTATCCTGCCAGAAACCCTGATTGCGGCAATCCATCGAATTAACCCCACTATCCCCGCTCAAGCCCGCGAGGAGGCGTTTCAACAAATCCAGCGGCTGCATTCTCCCCAGCTGATTACCGCTAACGAGCAGTTCCACCGGTTATTGACTGAAGGGGTCAATGTAACGGTGCGCAACGGCACTGAAGAACGGGGCGATTTTGTCCGACTCATCGACTTTGACAACCCCGACAATAACGAGTTTTTCGTCGTCAACCAGTTTAGCGTTGTAGAAAACGGCCAGAACAAACGCCCGGATATCATCCTGTTTATCAATGGCCTGCCACTGGTTGTCATCGAGCTGAAAAACGCAGTGGATGAAAACGCCACGGTTAAATCGGCGTTCAAGCAAATGCAGACCTATAAGGCCACCATTCCCAGCCTGTTTACCTATAACGCCTTCCAGATTATCTCGGACGGGCTGGAAGCCAAGGCGGGGACAATTTCATCCGGTTTGAGCCGTTTTATGGCGTGGAAGTCTATTGACGGGCAGGCGGAAGCCTCTCACTTGGTCAGCCAGCTTGAAATCCTGATTCAGGGGATGTTGAACAGGCAAACCCTGCTTGACCTGATCCAGAGCTTTATTGTGTTTGAGAAAAACAAAAAGGAAGACCCCAAAACGGGCATGGCGACCATTGAAACCGTCAAGAAGCTGGCCGCCTATCATCAATATTATGCGGTCAATAAATCGCTGGAATCCGTTCTGCAAGCCACGGCAGAGGGAGGAAGCCGCAAAGGCGGGGTTATCTGGCATACCCAAGGATCGGGCAAATCACTGACCATGGTTTTTGCAACAGGAAAAATTGTTAAAGCCCTGAATAACCCAACCATGCTGGTGATTACAGACCGAAACGACCTGGACGATCAGCTATTCGATACGTTTGCAGCCTCCCGACAATTGCTCAGGCAAGAGCCAGTGCAGGCAGAAGATCGCCAGCACATCAAAGAGCTGTTAAAAGTGGCTTCTGGCGGTATGGTATTTACCACTATTCAGAAGTTTCAACCCGAAAGCGGGAATGTTTACGAAGAACTCTCCAGCCGCAGCAACATTGTCGTGATTGCGGATGAAGCCCATCGCACCCAGTACGGCTTTAAGGCTAAAACGGTAGATGATAAAGATGCAGACGGAAACGTCATCGGCAAGAAAACGCTCTATGGCTTTGCAAAATATATGCGAGACGCTTTGCCGAATGCCACTTATTTGGGGTTTACCGGAACCCCGATTGAAGGCGCAGACATCAACACCAAGGCGGTTTTTGGCGAATATGTCGATATTTACGACATTGCCCAAGCCGTAGAGGATGGCGCAACCGTCAGAATCTACTACGAAAGCAGGCTTGCAAAAGTCACCTTGTCCGAAGAGGGCAAAGAGCTGGTTGCCCGCTTGGATAGTGAGCTTCAGGAAGATGATTTATCTGATGCTGAGAAGGCCAAAAGCAAATGGACACGGCTTGAATCCATAGTCGGCAGTCAGGAACGAGTTCAAAATATCGCCAAGGATATTGTCAGCCATTTTGAGGCACGCCAAGAAGTCTATGAAGGCAAGGGCATGATTGTTTCTATGTCCCGCCGGATTGCGGCTGAATTGTATGGTGAAATCATCAAGCTAAGACCAGAATGGCACAGTGATGAATTAAACAAGGGTTTTATCAAGGTTGTGATGACCACGGCTTCAAGTGATGGTGCAGAAATTTCCAAGCACCACACCACTAAGGAGCAACGCCGAGTTCTGGCCGAGCGCATGAAGAACCCGGACGATCCGTTGAAGCTGGTCATTGTTCGGGATATGTGGTTGACAGGGTTTGATGCCCCCAGCTTGCACACCCTTTACATAGATAAGTCTATGAAGGGGCATAACCTGATGCAGGCGATTGCACGGGTCAATCGGGTTTATAAGGATAAACCCGGTGGCTTGATTGTAGATTATCTGGGTGTGGCAGCCGATCTGAAGCAGGCTTTGGCTTTCTATGCCGATAATGGCGGCAATGGTGAGCCGACCGTGGATCAGGAGCAAGCCGTTGCCGCCATGCTGGAAAAGCTGGAAGTGGTTTCCCAAATGTTTAACGGCTATGCCTATGAGCATTATTTTGATGCCGACACAGCAAGAAAACTGGCCATTATTCTTGAGGCTGAAAACCATATTTTAGGCATGGAAAACGGCAAAAAACGGTATCAGGATGAAGTGACTGCCTTATCACGAGCCTTTGCGATTGCGATCCCCCACGAGAAAGCCCTTGATGCCAAGGAGGAAATCGCTTTTTTTCAGGCAATCAAAGCCCGGATATCCAAGTTTGAACCATCACGTCCCCGCAATTCTGATGAGGACTTGGAAACAGCCATTAAGCAGGTGATTGACCAAGCCCTTGTCTCTAACCAAGTGGTTGATATTTTTGACGCGGCGGGCATTAAGAAGCCGGATATTTCTATTTTGTCTGAAGATTTTCTGCTTGAAATCAAGGGTATGACGCATAAGAACATTGCGCTTGAAACGCTTAAAAAACTGCTGAACGATGAAATCAAATCCCGTACCAAGAAAAACCTTGTTCAGGGGAAAACCTTAATGCAGATGCTTGAGGATTCCATCAAGCGGTATCACAACAAAAGTATTACCTCAGCCGAGGTTATCGAAGAATTGATTGATATGGCGAAGCATATTCAAGACATAGATAAAGAACCCAAGAAACTGGGTTTAACTGAATATGAATACGCATTTTATACCGCTGTTGCAGAAAACCAAAGCGCCTGTGAACTGATGCAGAAAGAGGCATTGAGGGAGTTAGCGGTTGTTTTGGCCGAAAAAATAAGACAAAACACTTCTATTGATTGGACTTTGAAGGAAAGTGTCCGATCAAAATTAAAGGTCATTGTGAAACGCACGCTTAGACATTTTGGATATCCACCCGACATGCAAATGCTGGCCACAGAAACTGTTTTGCGCCAAGCCGAGCTGATGGCTGACAGTTTACTTCAAGCTGGAACATAATCATTTTCTAGCCATCCTGCCGCACTAAAGATAAAGCAGAATATCGTCACAATTAACACATAATATTGTGAACCCACTAAAAATTGAGCTTATTCTGTACAATTCACCTATATCACGAAGTGTTTGAAGGCATAACCGTAATTTCTGAATGAGTGTTTACTAACATGACTGGCAACAACGCTAATCCTGATTTTCCAAAGTCCGTTCCCTACGAAGGGGCCATGGCGCATCAACTGAAAGATGCTGACTTTGCCACGCGCTATCTCAATGAATGCCTGAACGAAGAAGAAGATTTAACCCTTTTCCTGAATTGCTTGCGCCAAGTCATCGATGCTCGCGGTTTGAGCGTGGGGCAACTCTCTGAAAGCACTCACCTGAAGCGGGAAAATCTCTATCGCATTTTGTCGAATAAGGGTAATCCTGAGTGGCGGAGCCTGAGACGCATCTTGAGTGTACTGGGCTTATCTCTTCAAATTAAGACGGTTTAACGTGAACTTGCAGCCATGGCCATAACGCAGCGTATTCAAATCTTTTTTCGGCAAATAGCGTATCGATAAAACGAATCACCTCGGTCTTACTGGCCGTGAGTGAGAATCCGTTGAGGCGCAAGAAAATATCCATCACGGCAAACGCAACCCGTTTATTGCCATCCACAAAGGGATGATTTTGCGTCAAGCTCTCCCACAAAGCGGCGGCTTCCTGAATCACATCGTCATAATACCCCGTCTGAGGCCGATAGAGAGCGGCTTCCAATGCGCCCGCTTCACGTAGCCCTGACCCACCGCCAAATCCAGCGATAAGGGTTTGATGAATGGCCAGAACTTCTACGGGCATTAGATACACCGTTTCTTTTGGCGCGGTCATTGGGCCAAGTGCTCATAAACCCCTTGATATTCTGTCATGCTGGCCTCGAGCAAAGCCATCACGTTTTTTCGTGGCTTGGATTGGCGGCGTTTTTCAAGCAAATCCTGAAACGCCTCATTCATCAGAGATTGCAATTGCTTGCCTTCTGTTTTGGCAAGTTTTTTTACTTCCTGTAAAATAGCCGGATCCGCCTGAGATGAAAATTTTTCTAATGTTTTGGCCGATAGTTTTTTTTCGCTTTGAAGAGGTGAAAAAGGCTTTCCTCCTATAAATATTTCATTTATTGTAACTTTCTTTGGTCTTAAAGGCTTTCCTCCTATAAATATTTCTTTTATTGTAACTTTCTTTGGTCTTAAAGCCTTTCGCTTTGGCGGCTGTCCAGATAATGAATTTTCTTGCGCCATGGTAAAGCCCTCCTAGACATCAGAATAACTTGATTTCAAGAAATTTCAAGATGTTTCAGGCTTTCATGCCTTGCCATAAAGTCAATCTTTAAGTTGACTTTATGATGATAAAAGTCAATCTATATGTTACCTTTTTAAGGTATGAAGTAAACCGATAGGTTGACTATGAAATCTGATGCTGACCTCGCACGCCACCATCTAGATCAACGTTTTCAGGCCATGAAGGCTCTGGAACAGTTTTCTCGCCCTCAAAAAGGGTGGGTGCGGGCTATTCGTGAGGCCTTGGGTCTGACGCTTGAACAACTTGGCCAGCGAATGAGCGTGACTAAACAGAGAATCACACAATTGGAACGGCAGGAAATCAGAGGGAGCTTTTCATTGAATACGCTGGAGCGTGCGGCACAAGCAATGGGATGTCGTCTGGTGTATGCGCTCGTGCCAGAAAACAGCCTTCAGACGATGATCGAGCAACAGGCCAACCGAAAAGCCGATGAAATCTTGAAGCAAACGGGCCACACGATGGGGTTAGAAGATCAATCGCCTCGTCCTCAAGAGGTTGAAGCCCTCCGCCAAAAATTGATTCAAGAACTACTCGACGGCAAGCTGGCCCGCTTGTGGGATGAGCCATCATGAAAGACGATCTGTTTGTCTCGGATGATGCCGCCACGCCGTTGACAGAGGACGAAAAACAAGATCTCATTCCCGCGTTCATCACGTTTCGCCATGAACTCAATGCCGTCGAGCAAAATAACATTCTGGAGGCTCAGCAATGGGTGTTCAGGGGGGCATTCAGGCGCAAGCAAAAAGACGTTCTGGATGAAAAATTCTTGCGTGAGTTACACAAGCGCATGTTCAACAAGGTTTGGAAGTGGGCGGGTTGTTTTCGTAAATCGCCTCGCAATGTTGGAGTAGAGCATTGGAAAATTCCGGTAGAACTGCGAACGCTACTCCAAGATGTCAATTTTTGGATTGAACACAAAACTTACCTTCCTGATGAGATCGCGGCTCGTTTTCATCATCGGCTGGTTTGGATTCATCCTTTTCCCAACGGCAACGGACGACATGCCCGCCTTGCAACCGAATTATTGTTGAATCAATTAGGCCAGCCCCGGTTTACGTGGGGAAGCACGGGTCTTGTCGCGATTAGTGAGGCCCGTCAGGCGTATGTTTCAGCGTTACGTGATGCCGACCAAGGCAATCTATCGGCATTGCTCGCGTTTGTTCGAACCTAGCTTTCAGCAAACCTTGTTCAAATCTTTGAGATTTTGTCTTAAAAGCACGCCCAGAGAGACGTTAGCTTCCATCACCGCATTTCGAAAATCTTCCAGCCAAGGGTAATTTCTTTCGTTTTCAGGGTTTTGGAGTAGCACATCAAAGGGCTTTTTAAGCTCTGGGCGGATGTTAGCTTTTATCTGCAATTTTGATTATCAGCAGAGCAAAATGAGTCAACGCCTTGTGGAAAAGCGACAACTGCGTTCTTGTTTTAGATCTGACTAAATTTTGCCATCCCAATAGCCGCCATGGCGATCATAAAGGGCATCATAGCCAGACCAAAAGCGAAAAGGCGGAAAAAGACCAACCAGGGCATGCGTGAGCACTTTTTCTCCCTTGGCATCATTGACAGCTTGGCCAATACCTGGCCAAATTAACAGTGACAACGTACCCGCCCCCACCGTCTTGAGTGTAATATGACCGTTTCTCGGCGGATCTGTGTTTATATTTTTGCTTTCATGCGCCTGCACTTCTTCAATAGAAGACAAGCCAATGCCTACCATGGCTGAAATCATTAGCCCGATGAACAGTTGACGTGAGCGCGCAACGCCGCTCGATAGTGGGGAAATCATGGCATTCATCTCCAAGACAATAATGACACATCAGAAAAGTCAAGAACACTTATATTATGGAATGATTTTTCAAATAAAAGAAAAAGTATAAAATTTGTCTTGTAACCCTAAAAAAAATAATAAAGTATTTGTAATAGAGTGACAACACAGATGTCAGCCAATAAAAACAGGCACCAAGGCACGGTAGTATTCTTCCGTCTTGAAAGGTGCCCTTTAACGTGAAATTCTTTAATCTAAAGGAGCCTAGAGTCATACAAAAACACCCAGAGCGATTGTTCTTGCGTGTTAATGGTATACTTTTTTTTAAGTTTGTCGCTACCATTGACGCTTTTGCAGCGTGATTGGCTCTTGCTCAAGAGCTTCCATTATTACTAAGAGCAAAACCCTGCAAAACCATCGATGTATGAATGCAAAACTACTGCAAAAAGAACTTTTAATCCTTCCCCTGTGGGGCTCTTATTTTCGGGGATTAAGTCATTGAGTCTTCCCAAATCTAGCCAGCCAGTTAAAAGTCACAAGCCTGCAGTCGTTCAGTTTTTGCCATTGGTTGAACGGGTGGCGCAAGCCGAGTACCGTCGCATTCCGCGTCACATGGTCGACTTGGAAGAACTCATCAGCATTGGCACGATTGCCATACAAATTTTGATAAAAAACAAGCCCCCAGAAAGCATTGCCAAGCTCAATACCTCCTACATTGCCACGGCGACAAGGTGGGCCATCCGAAACGAGCTCAGATCCCGCTACAAGTGGTATACCCTCAAACATGCCGCAACCTCCGACGAGGAAGAGGCTAGCGAAGCCTCAGAAAGCGCATCTGAAGGCGCCGAGGGTGCTCAAACGGGCAAACCTGTTAATGAATCCCTCGCTAGAGAAGCGGTGTATGAATCTGTGCTGTCCATTGACAGTATGTCTACTAGCGAAGACGGCGACTCCAGCCACGATATTATTCGAGATGGTGCTGCAACTCCTGAAGAACGCCTGGAAATTGTCGAATTGGGGCGTGCCATCAAGCGCGCTATTGAAAATTTACCCGACAAGGAGCGTTTGATTATGGAAAGCCGTTTCTACAAGAATTTACAGGTAAAAGACATTGCAGACATGGTGGGGCTGTCCAGTTCGCGCGTGACGCGTATTATTCAGGCGTGCATTAACACGATTCGCGATTATCTGCGTGACACGGATCACATTATTTAGGTT
>JAYKJM010000124.1:0-15284 GCA_035285385.1 Vampirovibrionales bacterium | reverse complement strand
CTTACCGCAAACCACACTAGCGCGGATGCGTCTTGAGGGCTTGCTTATGGCCTAAAATATGTCGAGGAGGGGACTTGAACCCCTACGGATTACTCCACACGCCCCTCAAACGTGCGCGTCTACCATTCCGCCACCCCGACAAGGGAGTTGTTCACACTGGCAAATCATGATGAGGGAAACTTCACTATAAAAAGCAAATTGAGCGCTGTCAAATCGTGCCCCCGATATTATGCCTTCCATGCCCTGGTTTGGCAGCGTTGGAATTTAGATGGGGAGATTTGCGCGGGAGGCGCACGCGTGTTGAAAAAAGATCGACGATGGTCAATCTTGCTGAATTCATTAAAAAATCGTAAAAATATGGGGCTTGAAGGCGGTTATCGGTTAGTGTTTTGATAGCAAAGATTATTTTAATGGCTCAGCCAAGCGGCTTAAATTTTTAAATGGCTTAAATCTTTGAATTCATCTGACAAATGGCGCCAGGCTACATGTTGTGTCTGTGAATTTATGCAGTAAGGCGATGGGCTAAGTTTCAATGAGTAAACGTTTTAATTAGACAATTTTTAAATTGCGTTTTGTTTTCTCCGTTTCAGAAGGACAGTCACTCCACCATGGCTAAAGTTGTTGGAATTGATTTAGGTACCACGAACTCCGTCATTGCGGTGCTTGAAGGGGGTCAGCCCACCGTTATTGCCAATGCTGAAGGCAATCGCACAACCCCGTCGATTGTTGGGTTCTCCAAAACCGGCGATCGCTTGGTCGGGTTGCTCGCCAAGCGTCAGGCGGTGTTAAACCCTGAGCGCACGTTTGCCTCCATTAAGCGCTACGTGGGTACCGATCACACGGTGGAAGTGGATGGCAAGAAGCACACACCGCAAGAAATCTCGGCCATGATTTTGCGCAAGCTTGCCGATGATGCCTCGACTTATTTGGGCGAAACCGTGACGCAGGCTGTTATCACCGTGCCCGCTTATTTTAATGATAGTCAGCGTCAGGCCACTAAAGATGCGGGTCGAATTGCCGGCTTGGAAGTGTTGCGTATTATCAACGAACCAACGGCCGCGGCCTTGGCCTATGGGCTGGATAAAAAAACCGACGAAACCATCTTGGTGTTCGATTTGGGGGGTGGCACCTTTGATGTGTCAATTCTTGAAGTGGGAGACGGCGTGTTTGAAGTGAAATCCACCCATGGTGACACGCGTCTGGGCGGGGATGATTTTGACGAGGCCGTGCTCGAGTGGCTGCGTGCCGAGTTTAAAAAGCAGGAAGGCCTCGATTTGAGCAATGATCGCCAGGCCATGCAGCGCTTGAAAGAAGCCGCAGAAAAAGCCAAATGTGAGCTATCAACCGTCACAGAAACCCATATTAGCTTGCCGTTTATTACGGCCGATCAAAACGGCCCCAAGCACTTGGAAATGACGCTCAGCCGCGCCAAATTCAATGAGCTGACCCGCACGCTGGTAGAGCGCTGTCGCAAGCCGGTTGAGCAGGCGTTGAAAGATGCCAAGCTTGCGGCCAGTCAAATCGATGAAGTCGTGTTGGTGGGAGGATCCACCCGCATTCCGGCGGTTCAGGAGTTGGTCAAGGAGCTCACTGGTGGTAAAAAGCCGCATCAAGGGGTTAACCCAGATGAAGTTGTTGCCGTGGGCGCCGCGATTCAGGCGGGTGTCTTGGCCGGTGACGTCAAAGACATCGTGTTGCTGGATGTGACCCCGCTCTCCTTTGGGATTGAGACTCTGGGTGGGGTGATGACCAAGCTGATTGAGCGCAACACCACGATTCCGGTACGTCGCAGTGAAATTTTCTCTACGGCCGAGAACAACCAAACCAGTGTGGATGTTCACGTGCTTCAGGGGGAGCGCCCCATGTCGTCAGACAATAAGTCTCTAGGACATTTCCGTCTAGAAGGTATTCCGCCGGCACCGCGTGGCATTCCAAAGGTTGAAGTGTCGTTTGACATTGATGCCAACGGTATTTTAAACGTTACCGCCAAGGATATGGCCACCAATAAGGAGCAAAAAATTACCATTACGGCCACCACGAACCTCAGCGAGGATGAAATCAGCCGCATGGTGAAAGAAGCCGAAGCGCATGCCGCTGAGGATGCCCGCAAGAAAGAAGAAGTCGAGCTCAAGAACAATGCTGACAACCTCTGTTTTACTGTGGAGCGTCAGCTGGCCGATTTAGGCGACAAGGTGCCCGAGTCCGAAAAAGCCAGCGCACAAAAGCTCGTCAACGACTTGCGTGACGCCTTGCGCGCCGAGGATACCGCCCGCATCAAGGCGCTTACGGAGCAATTGCAGCAGGCCGCTTACGCGATTTCAACCAAAGCGTATGAAGGCTCCTCAGCCAGTGCAGATTCCTCGCACGCTCAAGACGGCGGTGCGCCTTCCGGCAGCAGCGATGACGACATTATTGACGCTGAGTTCAAGCCCTCTGATGAAGGCGCAGTTGGCGCCAAGTAGCATGATGCAGGCCTTGCAACCGCTTTGCCGAATTTCTGGTTTTGCCGTGGCGCTCCCTCAGGAGCGCCTCGACAATGTGGATACGGATCAGATTATCCCCGCCCGCTTTCTGAAGGGCACGGTGAAAACCGGTCTTGGCGAAAAACTCTTCTGCGATTGGCGGTATCTGGAAAACGGTGACCCTGACCCTACCTTTACGCTGAATCAGGCGTGGGCGCAGGGGGCAAACGTGTTAATTGCGCGCCATAATTTTGGTTGCGGCAGCTCGCGGGAGCATGCCCCATGGGCGCTGAAAGATTATGGTTTTCAGGCGGTGTTGGCGGTGAGTTTCGCTGATATTTTTAAAAACAACGCTCTCAAAAATCGTGTGCTGCCCATTGTGCTGCCTGAAGCGACCATTCAAAGGCTCATTGATTGGCTTCAAGAAGCTCCTCTGGTGTCTAATAGCGATGCGCCACCGCAGGCGTCAGCAAAAACCCAAGGCCGTCTCGGCGTCCACATTGACCTTGAACACCAGCGGGTGACGGTCGACATGGGCGAGACGGCCAGAGTGACTGAACCGTTTGAGGTGTCGTCGTTTTGGAAAACCTGCCTGTTGCAGGGTGTTGATGATATTGGCTATACGCTGCAATTTCAGGATCAAATCCTTGCCTACGAGCAGCGTATAGCTTAGCAACGTGCATGCCCAGTAAATGGGTTGTATAAATTTGATGAAGTTTTTGCAAAACCTTCTTGAAAGCCAAACAAAGTAGCTCCTACTTCCTCTGGTGTTAGGCCGATACCAAGTCCGCCAAATGAATGGTTCCTTTTTTCTTTTACCGGATTCAAGGCTGTTGAACCATTAAAAAGTTGTCTTAAAGTCGCCATGTTGCTAGCTGTTGTTGGATCGGTTGCTACTCTACTTATTAAAGCCATAAATCTGTGCCAACCTCAAGAATTCACGCCATACCACCCGGTTTCGACCGTAACGCTTTGGGTGATAAATACCTGACAATAGAATAAAAACAATTTTTTAAGAGGTTTTGCGTATTATTTGAAAAAATAAACAAATGTTAAGGATTTTCATGCCTCTGTCGCCGCCTGCTTCACTTCAAACCCAACGCAAACCCCATTGGTTCGGTGGCTATTGTGTTCGGGAGGCATCGGCGCTGGCCATTATGACGAGATTTTTTGCAAGCGCTTCTGGTACAATCAACGCATGAGCATTACCCTTGACATGCCCCCGAGCCCCTCGGCTCCCATCACCCTTGAGCAGCTGCGGCACTGGGCAGCCATGCCGTTGTTGGCTTTGGTGCTGCAAGCCGCCAATGTTCACCGTCAATGGCATAACCCTGCAGAAATTCAGCTCTGCACGCTCTCCAATATCAAGTCGGGTAACTGTTCGGAAGACTGCGCCTACTGCCCCCAAAGCGTGCGCTACAATACCGGTATTGAAACCTGGGATTTGCCCACCGTCGATGTAATCAAGGCGCAGGCGCAAGCGGCTAAAGCCAATGGCTCTACCCGATTTTGCATGGGGGCTGCCTGGCGAACCCCACCCCATCAAACCGCCATGGATCACGTTTGTGAGCTAGTTAAGACGGTTTGTGATCTAGGCATGGAAGCCTGCGTCACCTTGGGGATGCTTACCCAGCCGCAGGCGAAACAGCTGAAGGCGGCTGGCTTGACGGCCTATAACCATAATATTGACACCTCGCCCGCCTTCTACGAGCAAATTATTACCACGCGTACGTTTGAAGATCGCCTTGAGACGCTAAAAAATGTAGCAGAGGCGGGGATTCAGGTCTGCTGCGGGGGCATTCTGGGTCTTGGCGAAACCCCTGAACATCGCCTTGAAATGATTTATACGTTAACTCAGCTGGAGACGCCGCCTGAGTCCGTGCCGATTAACTGTTTGGTACCGGTGGATGGTACCCCGCTAGAAAATACCCCCCCCGTGGAACCGCTGGATCTGGTTCGGATCGTGGCGATGACACGCTTGGCTCTGCCCTCGGCAAAAATTCGTCTCTCAGCGGGGCGCTTGAGCCTGAGTGAAGAAGCACACGCGCTGGCGTTTCTGGCGGGTGCCAATGCTATTTTTACCGGAGAAACCTTGCTGACCACCCCAAATCCTGGCGAAAATCACGATCGAGCTCTGCTCGACAAGCTTGGCCTCGTGCCAATGCCCGCCTAAGCTCGGTATTTTGCTGCTTTCTAGAGACAGCTCTTTTTTATTATAAAGATTTATTTATTCAGACAGTGTGGCTGCCAGTGCTTCGATTATGCCCGCTATCAGGCGGCTGAGGTTGCTGCCGGCTTGTTTGCCCGCGGCCACAACATCTGCATGATTGAGCGCAGGCTGGCCTTCACAGGCCGCTGGGTTGCTCACGCAAGATAATCCCAGCACGTTGAGGCCTACTTGTCGAGCCGTAATCACTTCGTGCACGGTTGACATGCCCACAATATCGCCACCCAGGCCGGCAAGCATGCGCACTTCGGCCGGAGTTTCGTAGGTGGGGCCTGAAAGCCCCGCGTAGACACCTCGATAGAGTGCAATATTTTGGCTAGAAGCCACCTGATGTGCCAGTGTAGCAAGGTGAGGATCATAGGCCTGCTTCATATCCACAAAGCGATCATTGGGTTGTTCGAATGAGAGGCCAGTTAAGGGATTTTGGCCTGTCAGGTTGAGATGATCCGTGATTTGAACCAGGGCTCCGGCCGGCAGATCGCGTCGAATGCCACCGCTGGCGTTGGTTACAATTAGCACCCGCACGCCAAGATTGGCTAAAATTCGAACAGGAAATGACACCTGCCAGGGGCAATAGCCTTCATAGCCGTGAATGCGACCTGAAAAAACCGCAACCGGTACGTTTGACTCTGGTGATATCCCAGAGAAAAACGTTGACGCATGACCCGAAACCCCCGTTTTACTGGCTTGATTCGGAAAGCCCGGAATCTGCTCGTAAGGAAGGCTAATCGCCCGTCTTTGTGGGTTATCAGGCGCCAGGCAAGCCGTTAGCACGCTACTTAAGCCGGATCCTAAAATAACCCCCACCTTGGGCAAGGCCAGCCTCTGGGCATCAAGATGATCTCGAATCAGCGTGAGCGCTTGATCCAGTTGCTGCTGCTGGTTGGTGCCTGCCGTCAAATGGGTCGAACGAGGGGCTACTTGCCAGGGCAACATCATTAGGATTGCCCTACCAACAGGGCTGAAGGCCGTTGTGAGTCTGCGGCGGCTCGAATACGACTATATTCAGGATCTTGAAAAAATGCAGAGGTGGCGGTGGTCGCTTTCCCGCTGTATTTGGAATAGCGCTTGCGATGATAAGGCAATTGCGTACGGGTGCTCTGGTAGAAGCATAATTGGGCAATACGCACCCCTGGATACAGCGTCAGAGGCATGGTGCTGACGTTGCTCAGTTCAAAGGTCAACGCACCGCTAAATCCCGGGTCTACAAAGCCTGCGGTGGCATGAATTTGTAAGCCCAGCCGACCCCAGGTACTGCGGCCTTCCAAACGAGCTGCTAAATCCAGCGGAATACGCACAAATTCAAGGGTTGAGGCCAGCGCAAACTCGCCCGGGTGCAGCATGAAGGGTTCGCCAGGTTTAACTTTTACCCAATGGCTCGATTTAGCAACGTCCTCTGCCAATTGCGCGGGGTTTCCGGCTAAATTGAGGCATGCTAGGTTTGTGCGCCGCATCACCTGAAAATCTGTCCCCAGACGAACATCAAGAGAGGTGGGACCAAACTGTTCTTCAGGGCGGATCAGAGGCGTGATGATGAGCCGACGTTCCGGGTCGGGATCGACCAGCCGAGCGAGCATCTGGGTTTCGTTTAACAGGGTCATGATGCCATTTCCTCCAGCATATCGGGATGTTTGAGAGAATTGCTGTGCAGTGACGGGCCTGATTGGGCGCTCAGTAACATGCGATGTACCTGAGCCGTCTCGATGGATTTGAGCAAAAGCTGGTTGCGCAGTCCCAGGTGCTGCATCAAGCGATCACCGGCTTCTAGAACACCAGCTTCATCTGGTGCACAAAAAAGCGTGTCATATAAAAGAACATTGGCGCGGTTGAGCATGTGAAGCCAGCCCACGGTGATGACTTCGCGCGCGCTGAGGGGCTCTTCGGTCAACAGGGGCATTAAATCATAGATGGGCAAATCCAGCGGCATTGAGGCGAAGGGTTCTCCCTCATGCGCCGTCTCGCCATACCCCATCAGCGCTTGCAGATGTTCTGGCCCGTAGGGGCGGTGGGCGCTAATAAGAACGTCTTCTCCCAGTTGGTCTTCTAGCTGGGTGCAACGGCGGAAGTGCTTTTCGGTAAACGGCTCGCAAGCATCGTTTGACAAGCAGCCAGATTGCGGCGTGATGGCTTCAATCCAGTGGAGGCAATCAGAGAGCAGTGATTTGGTGTTTGCTCCTTCTAGCCAGCAGCTGCCGGCTTGCTGGTTGCTATTGGCCGGCTGAGGGGAAAGCTGGCGCCACAGCGGCAGGCTGCGCTCAACACTTTCGTGCAACAAAATAATGGATTTATCTGAAAAGTTAAAAAAGTGCACGGCCTGCATGATGAGCGGCTCCAGAACCGTAAGCCACGGTATATCAAACTGCGTGACGGCATGGAGCGTGCCTGAGAAGAGCCACGCAGGGCCAAACCAGCGCACGCCTAACAGTGCCGCGGTTAAAATTTCTGGCCCCATGTCTACTGCTTCACTTGGGAGGTGTTCCCGAAGCGCCTGGATTCGCTTGCGGCCATCAGGTGACGCGGCCAAGTACTCGCATGAGGCATGACGAACTTGCGCCTGCACCGCTTGGCACCATCCTAAGGGATTGTGAGCCATCGCCAGAGGTATTTTTTCAACATGCAAAGGCCAAGCGGCGTGTGTTGCCCACGCTGCATGTTCGCATCCATCTGGGACAATGGCATCTTGCTCTTCAAAAACGACCCACGGTGAGTGCAGTAGGCTCAAGCCACCGCTGACTTGTTTTGAGGAGGCGGCAAGACCCTGAATTTCACGTGTTAAAAAGTCACACTCAGCACGGACATGCACAACCCCGGTGGTGGCGAGTATTTTTTCAATGTGAGATAAGGCACTAGAAGCTTGTCTGACGATACGAATCGCCTCAGGGATGTGATTGGCGCGATCAATGACGGAACGCCCTTCGATAAAGGCTACTTCGAGATCTGCACGGCGGCTGGCAATCAGTTGGAGGATGTCGCGGTGTTTGGTGATGAGCGACCGCGTGATGGCAACAGGCAGGCTGTGGCTGCCTGGGTCGGGTTGAGTGAGCAATAACCCCACGCTGGTCCAGCGCTCTAACAGGGCGTAACCCAAAAATTTCAGAAGGGCATGGTGCAGCCGAGAGGACACGGTGGTTGGCTTTGAGGTCAAAGGTGGGCGTTCCTTGCGTAAATCTTTTAAGAACTCTTTGTCGCCATGATCCAAAGCCATTGTGGCGGAGGACTCTGACGGAGGCTGGCTGCTGAAGGTGTCAATTGAATCCTGAACTGTCATGGAGAAGCGTCTCTTGCTTAAACATTCTCAAAAAAAGATGGGACGTGATTAAATCTGATATTTACTACAATTAATGCGCTAATAATGGGATGAATGAAGACGAAAACATCATTGCATCTGCTGAAAGTATAGTCAGACGGGCGATGCCGGGGTGAGGGTTAATACAAAATGTAAAGGTAACGATTTTTGTTAATTCTGTTTGGCAAGGTGCTCAAGGCAATTGCCGGCCGCATAGAGTGAGCCGGTGTAGATGATGAGCGGTAAACTTCCTGCAGTTGGCACGCGGTTGGTTTGCCAGGCCTTTTCAGGAGGCTCATCAGCGTTATCTGAGAATGCTTTTAGCACCATCTGGCTTGATTTGGCTAAATCAAGTTCAAGGCTTTCTGGCCAGGCGACTGATTGCAACCCATCGCAGCTCTTGTGAAACCTCTGAGGGTCAGGGCAATAGAGGACTATTTGCTCGGTGCGCTCATACGCCCTTAATATGGAAGCAAATGCCGAAATATCTCGATTTTGAAGCACACTCAGGCGCCAGTGGATGGGGCGATTGGGCGCATGGTGCTTGAGGGCGTCAATGAGGGCGACAAAGCCCGCTTCATTGTGAGATCCGTCAATCATGAGCACTGGCAGGGCTTGAGAGACTGTTTGGGCGGAGGTTTTAATTATGGTCGTCATCCGTGCCGGCCAAACAACGTTGCCAAGGCCGTTTTGCAAAGCAGAGTCTGAGACGGGGAATACCTCTTGAATAACCTCAAGAACACTGACGGCGCATGCCAGATTATCCAGTTGATGGCTGCCTAACAGCGGGAAATGGAGGGCGGGTGAGTCGGGGTGGTCTGTTTGGATAATTTGCCAGCCTGTCGGGCTTGCTGTGGTCTGCCAGGACGGTGGGAAAATGGCCTGGGTGAGTGATGCAACCCCTTTTGCTTGGGCTTGATTGCGCAGGACAATGTCTGCCACATCAGGAATGCCTGTTTTTGGCCCCAGAATCACGTGCGCCCCTTGTTTAAAGATGCCTGCTTTTTCGAAGGCAATTTGCTCGAGCGTGTGGCCTAAAATCTCGCTATGATCCATGCCAATGGAGGTGATGACGTTTATGCACAAGGGTCTTGGTTTGTGATGCTCATTTTTTAAACCATTCTGGATGACATTGGTAGCATCGAGCCTGCCGCCCAGCCCGGTTTCCACAATCATCAGATCAACTCCTTGACGCCATAGCCAGTCAAAGCCGGCGGCAATCATCAGCTCAAAATAGCTCAAGGCCTGCTTGGGGTCGTCTTGTGTCCAGGCTTTCTCTTGGGTTTGAATCCGATGCAGGGCCTCTGATAGCGCTTTTTCTGGAATAGGCTCTCCATTGAGCAAAATCCGCTCGGTGGCAGATATTAGATGCGGGCTGATGAGGGTTCCGACTTGATACCCAGCCGCACTCAAAATGCTGGTGAGAATTGCCGCAACGGAGCCCTTGCCATTGGTGCCCGCTAGATGAATAACGGGGGTGGCGTTTTGCGGGTTACCCAAAGCTTCCATGATGCGCTGCATCCGGGATAGCTCCAGTCGCATGGTTTGAGGGGGCAGGTTTTCGTGCATCAATCCCATTAAAATAAGGCGCACACTTTTAGATGGCGGTGGTTTAATTCATAGTGTAGTTTAACGTGGCTTTTATTTGGCTTGGGCTGTAGTTTAAGTATTTTAAACGAAAGAGGTTTTTGCGTGTTTATGCTCGTATGTATCCCGCTAATTGGCATTTTGAGCTTGCTTTTGGTGGCGGTGGCACTATCAGAAAAGCGATCGCGCATTAATGGTCATCTGGTGGCACGGGGTCTTGCCCTGCAAGTTTTGCTAGCCTTGCTGATTTTGACTGTTCCGCTTGGAAAAACTGTTTTTCAAACCCTGGGGCAAGGCATTGAAGCACTGCTCGCGTTTTCCGATGCCGGTGCCGCTTTTGTGTTCGGCGATTTGGTCTCTGATGGTCGATTTATCTTTGCGTTTAAGTTGGTGCCAACCATTGTCTTTATCTCGGCTTTGGTTTCGGTGGCCTATCACATTGGGCTCTTGCAGCGGGTGGTCTCTGCTGTTGGATGGGCGGTTTCTAAGCTGTTAGGAGTCAGCGGGGCTGAAGCCTTGAGCAATGCGGCCAGTGCTTTTGTAGGGCAAGTCGAAGCGCAATTGTTGATTAAGCCTTATTTGCCCAGCATGACACGGTCTGAATTGCTCACGGTGATGGCCGGCTCAATGGCGTGTATTGCGGGCGGCGTCATGGCTGTCTATATCTCGATGGGGATTCCGGCTCATTATCTGCTTGCGGCAAGTGTCATGGCGATTCCGGGTGCGCTCGTGGTGGCCAAAATTGTTCTGCCAGAGCAAGAAGTCTCTGTGACCAGCAATGGGGCTCGCCTCAATGTCCCTATCCATACGGTCAATCTTATTGATGCCTTGGCACACGGTGCCTTAGAGGGCATTAAAATCGGGATTGCCGTCTGCGGCGTTCTGATTGCCTTTATTGCGCTAATTGCCATGGCCGATGGTATCCTCGGCTGGCTGTCTGTCAGGTTTTTGGGGCAGGCTTTGAGCTTTAAACAATTGGTCGGCATGGCGTTTATGCCACTGGCTTGGTTGTTGGGTGTGCCGGTGCAGGAAGCTCAAACGGTTGGTGCGCTGATGGGTACCAAGCTGGTGGCCAATGAGTTTGTCGCTTACGCCGATTTGGCGCCCCGCATTGCGGCAGGCTCCTTGAGTCCTCGAGCCGTTGCTGTGGCCAGTTTTGCATTGTGTGGGTTTGCCAATTTGGGATCCATTGCGATTCAGGTCGGGGGTATTGGCGAAATGGTTCCTGAGCGCAAGCATGAGCTGGCAAAACTCGGCGTTAAAGCGCTTTTTTGTGGCTCTGTAGCGTCTTATCTGTCGGCGGCTTGGGCGGGGCTTCTTATTGCGCCACCTGTGCCATGGATGATAACAGCGTTGGGGGTTTTGGCTTCTCTGGTATTGGGTGGCAGTCTGTTCTGGGAAGCAAAAATGAAAAAACAGCCCACGCACACCGAAAAAAATAACGTTGAACCCAGCACTCTTATGAACCTGTCCTCGCCAGTGCCTGTCGGCGATCTGTTGGCGTCAGAGCCAAATAGCTCACCCCCTGTCGCGATGCTGTAGCGGTATAAGGTGTTTAAGACTCTTTAAATCTGCTGTTTTTTGATGCCATAATGACATCACACCTGTGGGCGGGTGGCGGAATGGTAGACGCGCTGGTCTTAGGAGCCAGTGAAGCAATTCGTGGGGGTTCGAGTCCCTTCCCGCCCAGGGATATTATTGCAACGCTCCCCCCCGGATGAAGGATGCCCGTTTGGCAGCGCTCCTCTAAGATCGAAGGGCATGATGCCCGAAATCTCGTTTGATTTTTAGGAGAGGCTCGTTTATTTCGTGGATTTGACGTCAATTCTTGGTTTGTTACTCGGCATTGCAGCCGTGGTCGGGGGGCAAGTTCTGGAAGGTGGTAGCCTGTCTGCTATCATCCAACCAACGGCATTTATCATCGTTCTTGGCGGTACGGCAGGCGCCGTTATGTTGAGTTTTCCGGCTAATGAAAGCCTGGCTGCGCTCAAGGCCTTGCCGGGGATTTTTACGGGCAGCAAAAGCCATCCTGAAAAAACGGTGGAGATGCTCGTTAACATGGCTCAGAAAGCTCGAAAAGAAGGCTTGCTGGCGCTGCAAAGTGATATTAAAGATATTGAGTTGCCTTTTTTGAAAAAGGGCATGGAGCTCATGACGGATGGTACGGATCCAACACTGCTGCGTGACTTGATGGAAACCGAGCTCACGTTTTTTGAAGAAAGTATTGGGCAGAGCGCAAAATTCTGGGAAACAGCGGGCGGATTTACCCCAACCGTCGGGATTTTGGGGGCTGTATTGGGTTTGATTCACGTGATGGAAAATTTGAACGACCCGTCAAAATTGGGTTCCGGTATTGCGGTGGCATTCGTGGCAACCGTGTATGGGGTGGGGTTTGCTAACCTGATTTTTATTCCGCTGGGCAACAAAATTAAATTCAATGGCAAAAGTGATGTCCACGAGCGTCAGATGATGATTGAAGGCATTTTAGCGATACAGGCCGGGGAAAGCCCTAATTTTATCAAGCAGAAATTGCAGGTTTTCTGCCATGGCGACGACAGCCATGGGGACTCTGCCTCTGAAAAATAAATGACACTTTTTATCTTGAAAGCCCTGGAGACACTGCGTGGGACGCCACAAAAAACACCCGGAACATGAAAACCTAGAGCGGTGGCTGGTGAGCTATGCCGATTTTATTACGTTGCTATTTGCAACATTTACGGCGCTGTATGCCATATCAACAGCAGATTTGGCCAAGTTGCAGCGGTTTAATGCCGTTGCAGAATCTATTTCGCAATCGTTTGAAGATCAAAGCCTTATCAGCGGGATTAAAAGCGTGCTTCAAGGCAAATCCGCGCCCAACAAAAACCCGGATGCCATAATGAAAGACCCTCGCGGTAAAGGCGCCGGGGTCATGGGTCAGTTTGAATCATTGACGTATAAAAAAGGCAATATTGAAGCAGAACCTCAGGAAGAGGTCGCCAAAAGTGATAAAGCCCTTTTGGAACAACTTGAACAGGATATTAAATTGTTAAACGAAGCGTTGAAAGTCGCCATGGCCAAACTTGATGAGCAACAGGCAGGTGACAACAAGCAGGAGCAATTCGCCTCGGATGCTAAAAACTCCTCCAAAAAGCCCACTGCTGTCCAGCCAGTAGCCGATCCTGTTGAGCTCATTACCAATGAGCGTGGCACGAGCGTCCGTATTGAAAGCCGCTTATTGTTTGATCCTGGACTGGCTGAGCTGAAGCCTGCCGCCAAAAAGGCGCTGGCGGCCATTGCAGATAGACTGAAGGCCTTGATTCGTGACAACAGACTTCAGGTGGAAGGGCACACCGATGATCAACCGATTCATACGGCGCTTTACCCGTCCAATTGGGAGCTCTCCACAGCCAGAGCCAGTGCGGTAGTACGCTATTTGATTGGGGTGCAAGGGTTTCCAGCCAATCAGATGTCGGCCACCGGCTATGCCAGCACGCGTCCTGTGATGAGCAATGATACCCCCATGGGTCGAAATCATAACCGGCGCATCGAAATCGCCTTGATTTCCGAACCTGTCATGCCTTTTGATGCGTCTTCGCCGTCTATGATTGTTCAGAAGGTGCCTAAAATAAAACGTTCATCTCAACGGCCGCTGACGGCTCAGGAAGTTGCCCCAGTGCCGAGCTTGCGTGTGCCAATGCCTCCTCCTGTCTCCAAATCTCCTTCTCAAGGCTCGTCAACGGATCAATTGCTCTTTGAGGCGGATGTTTCTGGCTAGCCCTTTGGCAAAACGGATCTTGGGTGGAAGGCAGCGGTTTCTGGTAAGCTAATACCCTAACCGTGAAGGGATGGTGTACTGTTTGATGGATGTTGTAAGCCAGTCTGTCTTGTTTTCCGATGGTCAGCGGCCCGCCCAGGCCGATTCGCTTTTGGCGCCGTCTGTTTTGCCGGCAGATAGTTTGGTGCCCTCTATTTTGGCGCACAAATTAACGCGACGCTTCAGCCAGAAGACGGCCGTTCAGGACTTGGATTTACGCATCGATCGGGGTGAGATTTTTGGGTTTCTGGGACCCAATGGCTCTGGAAAATCCACCACCATTAAGATGCTTTGCGGTTTGTTGACCCCTACCAGCGGGCTGGCCGAGGTTTGTGGCCTTAACGTCAACGAGCACGCTGAAGAAATTCGAAGCCAGATTGGCTACATGCCGCAAAAATTTAGCCTCTATGAAGATCTCACCGTGATGGAGAACTTGAACTTCAGCGCCAATTTGTACGGCGTTACGGGCAAGCTCGCCAAAGAGCGCCAGCAAACCGTCATTGATTTGGTGGGCATTGGCGGCTATACAAACTATTTGGCCAAGCAGCTTTCTGGCGGCTGGAAGCAGCGTTTGGCACTGGCGTGCGCGCTGGTGCATGAGCCCTCCATTATTTTCTTGGACGAGCCCACCGCCTCCATGGACCCCGTGGCGCGGCGTGAGTTGTGGGATTTATTGTTTAGCCTCGCAAGCGATGGCATTACCCTGTTTGTCACCACGCATTATATGGATGAGGCGGAGCGCTGCACGCGCGTTGGCTATATTGCCCATGGCAAGCTGTTGGTATGCGGCGAGCCCGATGAATTACGCCATTTGCCGGCGGTGCGCGGTGAAGGCCAGGCGCGCTATGAGCTGTTTTGTCGCCCGTCCGTGCGTGCTTTTAATAAAATTAAGCCCTTGCCCTATATTCGCGAGGTGACGATTTTTGGACAGACCTTGCACGTGGTGATGCACGAAGAGGTCGCTGAAGACACCCTACGCCACGACCTGGCTCAAAAAGGGGTTGAAGTGGTGAGCGTGCGCGCCATCGAACCCAGCTTGGAGGATGTTTTTGTGACCTTGGCGGCAGGCGTGACGGCATCAGGGGCGTTTTAACAGCCTCATTCCCATTCAACAGACCGTGGCCTTAGCCCTGAGGTGCCAGCATGGGGTCAGCTGAAGTGCCAATTATAGAGCCCAATGTGCCAAGCGGGTCACCGATACCGCCCTCAACAATCGAACGCTTGAGCGCCAAGCCCCGTTGGCCGGTGCCTCCAATTCCAATACCATTGTAGTTGAGTACCAAATTAGCCGGTCCATCGAGCCAGCGGTTGCCGGTTTGAAAAGGGTTGGGTGTATAAAGCGCATAGGGATTGTGGAATAAGTCGTTGAATGTTTTGGCATCTAAAGCTGTAGGTGCAAATTCTGATGCATCATGACCGCCTTGCATCAAGGCTTTCCAATAACTATTTACTTGCGAATTGTTTTTTGATACTTCAGTTTTAATCTCGTTCATCACGGCAGTATACTCGTTGGCTGGTAACTTGCCAAATAAGGCTTTTTGATTCTTTTTGATAGATGCAAGCTGTTGCGTTAAATACCTATTAAATTGCTCTTCTGGCATGGTCTTGGCGGCATAGTTCAGTTGCTCGATCAGGTGTCGAGTTACTTGCTTATTGACTACCTGATTGACCGCTTCTGGCGCGGTGCTAGTGCCAGCCCTTTTTGCCATATCCTCGGCAATGGCCCTTCGGATGGCGCTTATTTGCCCTCTGTTGGCATTTAAGAGCGCTCGATCAGAAACTTTTTTCGCCATCTCTTCATAGGCCGTCCGGCCTGCTGTAATAGGATTCAGTGTTGTGACATTGGGCGCCACAAATTCACCCGCAAATTTACCAACATGCCCTATTTTGGTGGTTGGCTGCCAATTTGCAAAGTTGCTAGCAGCA
>JAYKJM010000123.1:0-14474 GCA_035285385.1 Vampirovibrionales bacterium | reverse complement strand
AGGGTTTTCAGCAACGATGAGCGCACCGCAGGCCAGCTGGCCGGCACAACGTTGGCCACGTAAGGCGGCTGAAACTGGCTGGCCTGCATCTGCTGAGCGATGGCATCCATGGCTTTTGACACTCTCGCTAAATCAACCAATAACTGCTGGGTTTGCAACGGTTTTGCTGGCCCGCCGTAAAGCGATGTTGGCGGGGGCATCACCGCCCATAAGCGATCCACAGTCAAACGGAGCTGATTCACCCGACTGAGGGTCACCTGAACATCCAGCACCTCGGCTTGCGCCTTGATTGCATCACGCTCAACGGTTTCATAGGTCGGGCTTGTCCACTCTGTTGCTACCCCTTGTGCAAGGTGATCATGCCATTGTTTCATGGCCAATAACTCTCCAGACAACTGGCGCCAGTAGGGCTCATAAGAGGCAGCATAGGCAGGAGCCATCGGCAACACTGCCCACAAAAGCAGGCTCGTCCAGGCACCCATGGTAATGAGAGTTCTAGTATGAACAACGCCAGAGAAAAAACGCATCACGGTGTTTCAACACGTACAATAATAACCATGTCCTCCAATCATTATACGTCATTGACCGATAGGCCTATTTGGCTTGCGGGTTATATGGGCTGTGGAAAATCCACCCTGGCGCCACTCCTTGCCTCAGCACTCGCCCTGCCCTGGCTGGATACGGATGCGCTTTTGGTTAAACAGTTTGGCTCTCCCATTGCAGCGGTCTTTCAAAATCAAGGCGAGGAAACCTTCCGATTGGCGGAAGCGGCACTGTTGGAAAAACTCTCCAGTGAACACATCCCCCGGGTGATTGCCACAGGCGGCGGCTTTTTGGCGACCCCTAAGGCCATGAATACGGCCAAAAAATCCGGCACAGTGGTCTATCTTCAGGTGCCTGTGGAAACACTCTGGCAAAGGGTTCACTCGGGAGCCCCTTCTGTGCAGACACTTCGGCCGTTATTAAAAAATGAGACCCCACAAGCTTTTGAAGCCTTCAAGGCACGCTTTGAAAGCCGTCGCAAGGTTTATGAAACCGCTCACGTCATTATCAATGCATCCCAGTTAGACCCCCACCACTTGGTAGGGCAAATAATGGAACATCTTGAAGGGATAGCACCCTGACATGCGCCCAATCAGCGCGACGAGCAGTTCGGCGCATTATAAATATTAAGCATTGTAAAGTATGCGAGAGCGCCACTGGCTTGGAATTTCACTACTACACACTCTGAATACTATGCAATTTCATGAGTAAGCAGTTTGTGGGCTAATTTAAGCGCTTATAACACGGTTTTTGGCGGTAACGGGCAACAGGCTCAGGGTTGCGTCGATAAAATCTGATATGATTTGTTAAGTTAAAAGAAAGATTGTTGAGTCTTGGCTAAATTTAGACTTATCAACAGTAACAAAATTTAATAAGTGCAAATTTGCTAAATTTGTTGAAAGATTACCTTCAATTGTTATTTGCAATGGTAATGGGGATGGTTGGGTTTATGCCCAATTGGCAAGCAGATACCAATTCTATGGAGTCATTGCCTGCTTTTTTTGAAGCAGAGCGCTGTTACCGTCAAGCCCAGCAATTTTACTTGCTTGAAGGGGATGATCAGGCGGCACTTGCATCGATTGACTTGGCGCTGCGTGTTTCCCCTGTTAAAGCAAAAGCCATGGTTTTAAAAGCCGAGATTCTATTTAGCCTCGGCAGTTACAAGACCGCGCTCTTGGTTATAGAAGACGCTATTTGTGCCCGCCCCAACTGGGCTGAGCCTTATTTGTCAAAAACCAATATTTTGGCCGTTCTTGGGCGCTACGCCGACGCCAATAAAGCCTGCTCGCAAGGTATGGCGCTCGTGACAGAGAAGTCTCGTTATTTGATGCCTAGTTTTATGGATCAAAAAATATCCATTCTTTTGAGGCTTCGGCGGTTTCGTGAAGTGGCTTCCCTGTTGCGGATGGCCTCTGAGATTTTAAGCGATGCCGAATATGCTGAGGTTTTAAACACCTACGAAAAACTGATGGCGCAACATCGGCCAAAAACGAAGCCTGGCCAGGCGCATTTGCGAATTGTTTAATATTAGGCGTTGTTATTTAGGATGGTTATATTTAGCCCGATTTAATTTTTTCTCACAACCTATCTCCACACTGGACACACACCTTCTCATACACCAAGGTTTGCTTACTTTACGGAAGGCAGAGCTTGGTGTTTCTTTTTTAAATAGGGATATCAGTATACTGTATTTAGTCGCCGCTGACCAGAGGAGCCGCCCCAACAAATGGGCGAACAAACGTATCACAAAGTTTGAACACTGCCGGATCGGCAAACGTTGTGAGCAAAGGAATGGTTGCCAAGCCCGCCATCATAGGGGCATATTTTTTACCTGCAGCAGACGTTAACGATTTTGCCATTGATGTGGGCACATTTTTCAGAAGTTTGGGTTGACTCAGCAGATGATGAACAAAATCATGAACCTTGTTAATGACAAAGGTTGGAATAATAAACGTGGCCAAGCCCTGTTTAATTAATGTGGTCAGAGCCTCCGCGCCGCCGACAGATTTTTTTAATTCGTAAGGCAAGCTGGCGTCTTGGTGGTTCATTGCGTGTTTGCGAGTGTTCCAGGTATCTGCCGCGGTGTAAACAGCCTCAACGCCATAGAGCATTTTAAACAGAGGCGCTGGTATTACGTGCTTGGCGGCTTCTGCAAATTCGTTACAAAAGCCTAAAATCCTCAACACTCCTTTTTCTAGAGGGTTATGAAACTCAGGAATGGCGTTTATGCCGACTATTTTAGCTGTTTTTTGCACGGCAGTGCGCATTGTTTGCTCAAAAGGCAGCGCAGCGGGAGCGTTGGTCTGAGCCAAAGTTGGCGCAGGCACAGGTACACTCATCAGCGGCTGTGGATTTGAAAATCCTTGCAACGATAAAGCGTAGGGCGAGAATAGGGCACTGTTATTTGAAAATGAACTCCCCATACCCAAAGCATTTGCTTGATAAGGAGGCACTTGGAATGCAACCGGCTGTAAACTACTCATGCTACCCCAGTGAGTCTGTTGATATTAGTGACCCTGTTTTTTGGCAAAAGCTCTTCAAGACCAAAACAGTAAGAACAGTAAGAACTTTGTAACATTCAAACCTGATGTTGCTTGCGGCATCTCTTATTCTAAGAGCATTAACGCGCCCTAGGCAAAATTATCGCACGGGGAGGCAAAAATATTTTAAAATTGTTACATTTTAGTGGGGTAACTGATGCTGTACTTCTTCCAGTTGACGCCTGAGGGCTGAAGCCCCTGATGCTGTTTCTGAAAGCGCTGAGCGAAACCGCTCATAGGCATGCATGATGGTACTATGACCCCGATTGCCGAGGATATTGCCAATTTTTTGAAAACTGAGCATCAAGACAGAGCGCATTAAGTAAATCGCCATTTGACGCGCATGCGTAATATCCTTTAGCCGACTTGGCCCCTGTAAATCAGCCGCATCCAAATGATAATAGCGCGCAACGGTTTGCAGGATCCTGTTGGCACAGACTCTGTCAGGATTTAACGAATGCCCTAAGGCACTTTGAACAAGGCTTGCAGACACCTCAATGGAAGCGCTGCTGAGCTTGTTGTGAGGGGCATGCAGCATGGCATAAGCGGCCACTTTGTTAAGGGCGCCTTCGATTTCTCGCATATTGGCAGGATGTCTTTCAGCGATGAGCGCAAGGCCCTCGGTGGAAAAAGCGAGCCTGGTAAATAAACCGTCGCGCCGGGATTTTTGTCGCAAAATGGCCATGCGGGTTTCCAAATCAATGGGCTGAACATCGGCAATCAAGCCCATTTCAAATCGGCTTCGCAAACGCTCTGCCAAGCTGGATAAGCGTTTGGGGTGGCCATCACTGGTTAATACGATTTGCTTGCCCGCTTGATGCAGGGCGTTAAAGGTATGAAAAACTTCTTCTTGGGTTCGTTCTTTGCCTTCTAAAAACTGAATATCTTCCAGAATCAACACATCCACACGTCGGTAACGATCCCGAAACGCCGACATCTGTTTTCGAGAGAGCGCATCAATCATGTCGTTGGTAAATTGCTCGGCGGTTAAATAGCGCACGATTGCATTGGGGCGCGCGGTAATCACGTGATGGCCGACAGCTTGTGCTAAATGGGTTTTTCCAAGCCCCACCCCGCCATAGAGAAACAACGGGTTATAACCTTCTCCGGGATGATCCGCCACGGCCTGGCACGCTGCATGAGCAAACCGATTTGCAGCACCCACCACAAAGTTTTCAAAGCTGTAGCGTGGGTTGAGTGCCGCGTGTAACGCATGGTCATGAATCACAGCTCGGGGCGTGTCTCGACGTGAATTTTGTCCTGCTGCTAAGCGAAAAGAGGCGTTCTCTTCTTCTGTAAGGCCTTCAAAAGCCGTGTCGCCAGCCCGACTTCTTGACAAAAGCGGCAGCGTTTGATTCTCAGCTGGCTGCAGGGTGCCATCTTGAGCCACGATATTAAAAACGATGGCCACGGCAATGGTGGTGTCATGATGGGGCCATAGAAGCGACATGGATCGAGACAAAACACCCACTAAGGCGGCTCGATAATGGCGCAAAACCCAATCGCGATGAAACGGGCTGGGAACCCCTAAAATGACCTCAATGGCAGTTTTAGAGAGCAGCTCGGCCTCGCCTCCTTCAATACGTATTAGCGTTAAGGGACGAATCCAGGTCTCAAAGCTTGGCGCACTCAGCTCAGCTTGCAGCTCAGCCAATACGGCACGCCATAAATCTGTCATAGAGAGGTCATTCGCTCTGGCGGGTAGCGCTTTTTGGCGATAAGAGCCCATAGCAGGTACAGATTCTGGTGCATCCGCTGCCAAAGAATTAGCAAAAATGGCTTCACAAGACGGTTCAAGATGATTGTCAAACGCCATGTGTTGGGGTTGCAGCGCTTGTAAGCGGGTGCCTTCTTCTGGAATCAATGGATGGCCAGAAAGCGCCGCGCAAAATTCATCATGAGACAGCAAAGGGGTCATAGAGCTGGCTTCGGGTTTTTCAAAATGCAAACGGGTTTCCACCATCATGCGCGTATCACCAAGACGTCGATCAAAAAATCATCAGAAAAAAAATTAAAATCGTTTATTTATCGCACCACTGTGTAAAAAGTATTCGTGAATAAAGTGCTAGCTCGTTGCTCCTAGAGAGGGCGTTTATGCTCATTACGTTTATGGCCATTAAATGGAGAGTGAATAACGTGACTTCGAAAAAATGATCGTTTTGCTGGAGCCCAGGCAAAAAATGACAACGCAGAGCGGCCACAAAAGCGCACACATCAAATGAAAAATCTGGCAAATTGCCCGTTTTTGCATGGCTTAGGCATAATCGGGTTTGATGCGCTCTCTGGTGAAGCGTGGTGGTCGACACAAAACCCAAGCCATTGCACCCTAGTGCCTTCTAACTCAATGGAATGAACTGTTTAAAGTCCGACTTACAACCCGATGCTATGAATCACGCTCAAAGCCATCTAGAAACTTGATCTCAAGATGCCATACAAACTTTTGCCAGGCTGTTTCATCTGAACATTATCGCTTATTGATAAACTTCATTCATATTGCTTCCTTCAAAATGCTTCAAGATTGATACGCTAAAAAACTGGGTACTGGCCAGCATGAGCCTTATCTGGTGTTGCTTAGGATGCTGATGAACCGACGATTACGGATTGCTCAGGGCTGGGTGTTGGGGAAGAAATCAAAAACCGCTAAGCTTCAACACCCCTTAATGAACATGAAAACAGCAACATAAAGCACGATGCCAATGAAACACGGATGCCAACGTAAAGACTATTCAAATTGAGAACAACAAAACACACTCGGCCAGCTAAGAGCTCGCCAATAACACACAACACAAAATCTGCGGCACGAGAGGTGCACACCCAAATTAAAATCCCTTCTCAATGTGCGATTTTTTATCTGGTGCCCAGTTGATGTATTTGAAAATATCACATCAGCCCTCGATAAAATGTCGTAGATGCGCAAGTATTGAGAAGCCGTTACATTATCATTTGAAAAGGATTTGAGAAACGGTAAAATTTCAGAACCCTTTTGATTCCTGGGTTTTACGGTTACTATTGTAGGGAATCAGCTGAGTGAAAGGTTTTTGATAAATTGAACAATTACAATCAAAAATGAACGCTAGATTTCTCAATAGCACAAATGTCATCGCGAACTCAGAGCTTTTGTACAATTTTATGACCCTTAAGCCCAAAATTCGACTTCAGCCCAATGCTGAAATCAGCCGTTTAAAAAGTCGATTACAGTCTCTTGGACTGGTCACCGTTTGTCAGGAGGCTCAATGCCCAAACCTCAATGAATGCTGGTCTGGAGGGACGGCAACCATCATGATTGGTGGTGACACCTGCACCCGGGGCTGCAGATTTTGTGCGGTCAATACTGGCAACCCCTCAGGGTGGCTCAATGATGAGGAGCCCAATCAGGTTGCACAGATTGTGGCGGAAGGTGGCTGGCGCTATGTTGTGGTCACCTCGGTTGACCGCGATGATTTGCCAGATGGCGGTGCCCACCATTGGGCCGCTTGCCTGAATGCCATTGACGCGCGTTGCCCAGAAACCGATATTGAAGCACTCATTCCAGATTTTCAGGGCAGCGTTGAGGCTTTGGCCACAATAGCTGCCTCTGCCGCGGATGTTGTAGCACACAACCTTGAAACGGTATCTCGCCTGACGCCCACGGTTCGCGATCGCCGCGCAAGTTACCACCAAAGCTTGTCTGTGCTAGCAACGCTCAAGCAACTTGGTGTTCGCTATACGAAATCATCCTTGATGTTGGGGCTTGGCGAAACGCTCGATGAGATTCGATTTGCCATGGCTGATTTACGCCGCGCGGAGGTTGATTTTTTAACTCTGGGTCAGTATTTACAGCCTTCGCCAAAGCACTTGCCTGTCAAAGAAATGCTGTCGCAAGAGACATTTCTGGCCTTACAGAGGCAAGCCGAACAAGAATTTGGATTTGCCTTTTGCGCTGCAGGCTCCCTGGTTCGAAGTTCTTACAAGGCAGGCGAGTGGTTTACCCAAGCGGTTACTAAAAAAACAAGACACCAATAACCTCGGCTTTAGGCGCCATAGTGCCGCAGGGCATGACGCTGATGTGAATTGGCCAGCCGCTGCTCTTGTAGTTTTTCTTTGAGGCCGTGGAGATGGCGCATCAGAGCCTCCGCCTCAAGCGCTAGCCTGTCCAGTTTTTTCGTTAAAAGTCCACGAAGCTCATCAGAAAACGGCGGCTGCTGCTGAATACATGCGCTCAAGTTTGCAATCGCCTGATCTCGCTGATGCCAATAGGCTTCAGCCTGCTCTATAAACACAGAGGCCGAATCAATGTGCATTAAAGCATCATGAGAGCTGGCCAGTGACTCAAAAGAGGCCAAAAGTATAGGATTGACTTGGGTTGAATCGGATTGAACAGATAGAGCCATCGGCCATACTCAGACCATGGAAGTCATCACAGAAGGTCAACACAATTTTTATAATGACGCGCAAGAGAAAGACTCTTTTTAATATAGGGATTATTTAGGGTTTTTTCATCATGCAGACAACTGAAATGCATCCGGGTTTTCAGATTGTCTTTGGGCGTGACGCTCTTTTGCGGCAATGCGAATGGCTTCATCCCAGGTGGTTCGAAGCTGCTGCATGTGCCAAAGGACTTCATTCATGACGTCTACATTCTTTTTAATGTTAGCCTCCACCAGTCGAAAGTAGAGGTATTCATACAAGGCGTATAATTTTGGAGCAAACTCGGGAACCTGTTCAAAATCAAGCGTGTTCATAAACTCCATGATGATATTTTGGGCTTTTTTCAGATTGCGATGCGCTGTGGCAATGTCTGCGGGGGATTTTTCTGTGGCGCTTCGGGCAGTTTTAATGGCCTGAATGGCGCCATCATAAAGCATCATCATGAGCTGCTCTGGCGTTGCCGTCATGACCTGTTGGGTCAGGTAGGTATTGGCATGGGGTTGATTTTTCTGAGGCATCGAATAGGCAGCCATACACGTCTCCCTTATAGAAAAAATAGACTTACGATAATCAATCGGCCATCCTGTTACTAGATGTATCGATTTAGGAGTGGATACTCGCGATTTAACAGGATTCTAAATGGTTGTATTGAATTGCCTTTAAACAGGTACCGTTTCTGAAAGGCTATATTCCTGTTGTCGTTCATGTATACTGATAATTTAAAAAGTCGCGGTAAATCTCATGTCTTTGACTGAGAAAAAGCTCAATTAAAGGCCAATAGGATCTATTGTGTCTCAACCTACAGAGAGAGATGTTATACGTGCTGCTATTCCAAATGACTACGACATTGCCCCTAGGAAATGGTCGTTCTGGCAAAAAAACAATCTTTAGATTACACGTATTAACCATTTGTATCGGCATGATGACATCCGGTGTTTGCTTTGCCGGGCGGGATCCATTTGCGCCCGTCATTGGGCAAATTGTAGAGTCAGACCAGAAGCCAGATACCGATCCATTTAAATACATTAAATTTGTTGGCTTTGTGGAGCCATTGACTGGAGGCGGTCGTTCGATTGTCGCACTCTCGGTTGGCGGCAGCAAAACAATTCTCAAAAGCGTGGGTGAATCGTTTGATATACAGGGGGAGCCGTTTTTGCTGAAGGCGGCAAGTTTGTCTTCAGTCAATGTTCTTCATAAGCCCTCTGGCGCCTTGCGTCGCATTGACATGACCCATCTGGATATAGAAAACGTTTCGAATAAGTCGCCTGCCTCTAAACCCGAGCAAAGTCTTTCCGAGGGAGCGGATAACATGACGCCAGATGGCAAGTTGAATGATTCAAAACCAACCGTGCAGCCCACCAATAAAGCCATAAAAAAGGGTGTTGACGAAATGCTGTCAGGAATTAAGCCATGAGATTTGCTACTTTAGCAAACGTTAAGCGGTTATGGTCTCTGCTGCTGGCAGCCGGATTGCTCGGGTGTCAGTTTGAACTGGTGAGCATTGCCAATAATTTACCTGAAACCGAAACGTTTCTGGTGTCACAGGGGGTTGATGTGCCCGGCGGTAAAAAATTAACCACCATCGATGTTGAAAATTATTCTGTTCGTCTACTGCTTAACGAACTTGCTGAAAAAGCTGGCTTTAACCTCTTGCTGGATGATTCTGTTGAAGGCGCCGTCACGGTGAGCTTAAAGCAAGTGAAGGTCAATGATGCCCTCGATGCCGTGTTAATGCTTTCAGGCAACGAGATTTTTCCTCAGGGCTCTGTGTTTTTGGTCATTGCAAAAGATAAAATCCAGGAAAAAGGTCTCACGCGCTCCGCCTCCAAGATTTTGCCGCTTAAATACGGGAACTCCGCGCGCCTGGCTGAATTTTTTAATCAGACGCTCTTTGGAGATAATCAGCATATTCGTGCTGAGGCACGAACCAACAGTCTTATCGTGATTGGAACCCCGCAAGACATCGCTAAAGTTGAGAAAGCGCTTGTTCGTTTTGATGTCAAGCGCCATAGCAAGACTTTTTACCTAAGCCACGCCAACGCGCTGGATGTGGCCACCTTGATTAGCAGTACGATTTTTAATGATGGCTCTAATCCCATTTCCTTGGGTAGCGCTCAAGGAGGCGGCGGCGCAGGGGGCGGCGCGGCTGTTGGGACGGCTGTCCCTCAACCCAATGTTGGAAATACCAATAGCGCCACAGGTGGCGGGCTTTTAGGCAGCAGGGCTCAGCCTAGCCCGCTGAAGGTTGAAAAAGAAATCGTTGCAGAAGGCTCTGGAACCAATGAATTTGCTGTTGGCGACAGCAATAAAACCATTTCTGAATCGCTAAAAATCAGGAGTTTGTCCAGATCGGCCGATACGATTGCCATTTCTCCTGCAGGTCCTTTAGTGGTTCCCAATAGTCGATTGAATGCCATTACCATTATGGGAACCCTGGAGCAAATTGCCATGGTCGAAAACATGTTGCCCGTACTGGATGCTCAGGTTCCTCAGGTGGCCATTGAGGCCTCTTTGGTTGAGGTCTCTTTGGAGAAGAACAAAGAGCTTGCTGCCCAATGGGGAACCAATACAAATCATTCACAGTTTGGTTTTGGCAACGAGAATAAAACTATTGGGGTGCTGACGCCCACCGACAGCTCTGGCGCAACGCGCAGTGTCTTTTATTACAGCTCGACAGCCTTGAACAAGCCCAAGGATCTTGCTTTGACTATTAAAGCGCTTATCGAAGAGAAGAAGGCAAAAATTATTGCCAATCCCACCGTGATTGCCTCGCATGAGAGCGAAGCAGTCATTAGCGTCGTGGATGAAGTTATCCGGCGGGTGACGGTTACCCTGGATGGCACAACCGGCACCATTACACGTCAAGTGGAATTGGGTGATGTGGGCATTATTTTGGATATTCTGCCGCGCGTTGGGGATGATGGCACTGTCAATATGCGGATTCGCCCCTCTGTTTCAAGTATTCGCGATGTCACTACCGATGCCTCCGGTAACACCATTACCTTGTTGAATCGACGAGACATGATTTCTCAGAACGTTCGTATTGAAGATGGTAAAACCCTGGTTTTGGGTGGGCTTATTCAGGAAACAAACAACCTGAACCAGAGTAAAATCCCCCTTTTGGGAGACGCCCCGATTCTCAGTGCTTTTTTTAGAGCTTCTCAACGCTCAAGCAAGCGAACAGAACTCGTCATGCTGATTACACCGCATATTTTATCGCCCATGAAGCCGACTGAAGTCCACAGTGCCGTCAGTGCATCAATATTGTCGGCGCCAGCGCCCTCAAAAGCCACATCAGCAGCGGGTTCAGGAAACGCTCAAGATCAGACACAAATCCCCCAAGTGCCGTTTGCTACAGAAACCCCTTCCATCGAGGCGGGCACTGGGATGGCAAAGTGGCAAAGCTTGTCTGGCAAGCTTCAGGAAACATCGCTGGCGGCTCCCTTCCAGCCTGCGACTCAATAAGGATGATGCTTTAGGATGATAACCAAATTTAGCGCTCCAATTTTCAACAGAGTAACTTGTGCCAACCTTTGGCGATCATGTTCTGGCAAAAAAGGCTTGATGGGGCTTTTAATGTCAACGCTCATGCTGACCTATTTGCCCGTTTGGGCAGAGGTTGCCCCTATTCCTCTTGATGATCTAACCAGTTTGCAGGTACCTCCTGTCAAGGGCGCCAAAACAATTATCAATGCCTCGTTTCGAAATGTTCCTTTGACAGATGCCTTGCGCATGTTGGCCAAATCTTGCGGGTTTAACGTCATTCTGGATGATTCTGTGGCAGGCGTTGCCAATTTGACGCTGAGTAAAGTGACGTTATATAACGCATTGGCCAGCCTGCGGAGCATGAATCAATTAGCCTACTCGCTTCACGATGACACGTTATTGGTCACTTCAGCCAGTGTCGCAGAATCTAAGGCGTTCAATAAAACGGCTTCCTATATTATTCCGCTGAAATATGCCAATGCCGTGGCAATTTCCAGAGTGCTCAATGGTACCTTGTTTGCCAATGAAGATGGCAGTGAAAATAACATCGCCATCCCCGATTTTCATACCAATAGCATTATGCTGCAGGCCACCCTGGCGCAATTATCGGCCGCACAGTCGTATGTCATGAAGCTTGATAAGCCGCGGGCTCAGAAAACCTGGCGGCTCTCGCATGCCCAAGCACTGGATGTAGCTAATATATTGGGTGCCAGCGTCTTTAATAACGGCCTTACCCCGCCCTTGGTTCTGGGCTCTGGCGGTGGCGCTGCGGGTACTTCCGTCGCGACAGCTTCAACGAGTGCAAGCGGGCAAAATATTTTACCGGCCTCGCTTCGGGTGCGTTCTGAAAAACTTGAGGAGGGGACTCAGGAGCAAGCGGCAAGCAAAGAAGGTATCAGTGCCAATATCAAACTAAGAGCCCGGGTGTTGTCCGATGAAACCGTTCAAATTAACAGCAATGGCCCCATTTTAGTGCCCGACACGCGCCTCAATACGCTGACGCTTCTGGGCACACAAGAGCAAATTGATATTGTGGAGGACATGATACCCATGCTGGATCGAAAACTGCCTCAAGTCAGCATTGAAACCAGCCTCATTGAGCTTAGCGAAGAGGGCATCAAAGAATTTGGCATTACTCAGGGCTTAGGAAAGGCTCAGTTTGGCATAGGCTATTCATCTAGTGTGGGTTCTAAAGCCGCCTATGTTGGTGCTAACCGCTCTGCGCTTGCAAAGGGGGTGAGCGGCCTGACTTACGCAACCACCTCAATATTTCCCAATAAATTTGGACTGGAATTTCAAATTAATGCCCTGATTCAAAAAAAGAAGGCCAAGTTGCTGGCCAACCCAACGGTTATTGCCATGCATGATAACGAATCGGTTGTGAGCATTGTGGATGAAATTGTGCGCTCGGTCGCCGTAACGCAGAGCTCTTTTTTAGGCAGTGGCTCCAGTACAAATCCCACCACAGCCGCTGAGACAACCATTGGTCAAGCGGGCATTGTGTTGAGTCTTCTGCCAAAAGTGGGCCCCAATGGCATGATTACGCTTCGCATTTGGCCTGCAATTAGTTCTGTGCGAGCCACCACAAAAGATACGACCGGAAACACCGTCACATTGTTGTCGAAGCGACTGGCCGCCTCCCAACAAGTGGTCATGAAAGACGGACAAAGCCTGGTGATGAGTGGTCTTATTCAGGAGACCAACAGCAATGCGGTGACCAAAATCCCGGGGCTCTCGGAACTTCCTATTGTAGGGGCGTTGGCGCGCTCGAGTTCTCGCAACAAAAAACGCAGTGAGCTGCTCATAGTGATTACCCCTCACATTCTGCCCGATGACTCCCTAGATACGCCCTCTCATGCAATTTCAAGCATGAATGATTGAGTAAGAGTCATTTTTTTCAAACATTGAGGCAGGGTTTCAGGCCCAGAATCTACTTTCTGGGGGGCTTTTTCGGTTGAGTGGCCAGTAAAAACCTGCCCTGATAATCAAGCAGTTGCTGTTGGGTTTCCAAATCCAGCCCTTGCGGGTTATTTTCAGGCGCTTGAGCACCAGCAATCGGATGTAGGGCTTCGGTTGTTAAAATTTTTTCATCCGAAATTGTTGTTTTTTCAATAGATTGAGCACTTTGAAATATATTGTGGCCTTCGGGCAGGCTGTAAAGCTTCTCGATGGTGAGTTTATCCCGCTCTGAGAGTGCGCAAACACCATACTGATGCGGCGTATACATAATATCTTGGGGGTGATCACTATGGCCAATCAGCCCCAAGGCGTGGCCAACCTCATGTAAAATGGTGTGGTAGACCTCATCGGGATGATTGTATTCCCGGTGGACGCGACCATCGGAGATACCGATTTCAATTTCTGCTGAATATAGGCTCCCCAAATCATTAATAAGGTACTTGCAATGCCCCAATGAACGCCTATCTACGCGTCGCCAGGCAATATCGAGGTTTGAGTCTCGGCGATTACTGACAATCTGAAACGTTATTTTATACGCCGCTGCTCCACGCCAGGCATTAAGCGCATTGAGAACCATTTGTCGATACACATCGGCTTGAGCCTGTTTTTTGGCTTCATACCAGTGAAAGGGTGCAATATAGACCCCAATTGGAAACAGTTTATCAGGCCATCTGGCAAGTCTGCCGTTGTGCAGGCACGCGGATAGGTATGTATCAAGGACGCCAGGCATTTTAATGACCGTCATTTCGATGATTGAAACAGCTGATGGGCTTGCCACCCCGAACATTTGTGAGTGCCCTTCTTATTTTAGCCTAACTTGAGACCTCTAGAAGGTTTGCGCGGGCAAAATAGTCACAAGTCTTTTGAAATCAGAAGCAAAATTTAATTTACGCTCGTCGTATCGTTATTTTTTTAGATGAATTTTGAAGAGAAAACGTCCAAAAGCTTTGATAGCGCTTGTTTTGTAGCCATTAAATGTTACAATTTTATTGAGAATTTATATTTTCCCCCGTGCCGCTTTCCGCACGCGGACGATTGGTTTTTTTAGCGTGCAAAACGCAGTAAAAAAGTTGTATGAACACCCTTATCGCGACATTTTTAATGGCACTCTTTTGCGGAGTTGCTATCAGATTTTAAAAGTAACCGTGCGACTCACCCTAACCGGTGTTTTTGAGTCCTTGACGTATTGCTTCAAGTCCAACGCATCAACAGGAGAAGAGCCGAATGTTTCAATCATTTGTCTGCAGCCGCTTTTGTTTTGCTGCGTTATTGGTCGCTTTATCGGCCGCTTATTTTTCGGTTGCCCCCGCCGTGACGCATGCTGAATCGACGAAGGCGGCCATTCCTGCAAACGCTATGGTGCCTGCCGAATCTGCTCAGATGGCTCAAAATGGTGCAAGCAATCTGGCGGATCCCCTTCTTGCCCTGCCCCAGCCTGCACCCGCAAGTGCAACCTTGCCCAGTATTTATGTTCGAGATGGGGCGCTGGTTATTGAGGGTCAACCTGCGGGAAAACCTGCTGCCAGCGATGCCCCACTT
>JAYKJM010000122.1:0-11745 GCA_035285385.1 Vampirovibrionales bacterium | reverse complement strand
GTTGCTTGACTTGATAGCTTAACGCTCACACGCACAACTTACGGCTTCATCACAATTTCTTCACACAATCGACAGAAAAGGTCATTTTCGCTATTGAGCAGTTTTACATTGGATAAGAGGTATCGCGTCTGCGAAAGAATGATGGCTTACAAAGAATAATGGCTTAAAATGTTAAGCGCTTTTTATTGGGATAAGAGCCTCTTTCTGCCTTTTTTATGCCCAAAGCCCAGTGTTTAAGGCATTCATCGATTGTTATCTATGTTTAAAGGATATGGCTCATAGGCGAATTGCTTGTTTTCACGAAAATGAACCGCTACAATTTTAGTTTTTCCTCTGGGGGGGCGTGCCTATCCCTGAGGCAGCATCCCTGATGTGCTAATGTGTCTGGCTCAAGCGCTGGTGCCCGTCTGTTGATTTTTGTGCCTTTCGCACACTGCTACCCTGTGCCGCAATGACTGCTACTCGATTGCCCACATTTTCTTCAAACTCAGTCTCCGCAAGCCAGTTTTCAGGCAAGGTGGCGGTTGGTTCTGCGCTCAAAAAGGCGGCCAATACTGCTTCGAAATCTGAAAATAGCGGCTGGGTGACTAAATTCATGCAGTTTGTAGAAGCCAATCCTGCCAATGAGCTGCTGGTCAATGAATGGGGCGGCTTTACCATCCCCAGATCACTCTGGGAATTTGCTATCCGAGGCTCGGCGGCCGTTCGCGAAAATCTCTTTCGCGAGCAGTATACTTTTTTATCTCAGACTTATCTGACGTCAGTGCTCTCTGGCGGTTTGTCCAAAGGCGTCTATAACCGGAATCTTTTGGGTGTTAATCCCCTTGGGCTGCACTGGGGTGTTATTCATGCTAAAACACTGACCCATTTAGGCAATGAATTTTACGATGTGTTACAGCGTGCCAAAACGCCATTAGCCGCCCGACGTCAATTTCTAGAGCATATTTTTAATACCGTTGAGCCCTCTGATCCCTATTTAATGCACGATGGTGTATTGCCTCACTTGCAAGCTTCAGACTATCAGAAGGCGGCCGAACATCTTAAGCAAGACGCCAAAGCGCTTCGTAAGCGACAGTCTGAGTTGGCAAAATATTTTGAGCTTTCTGACCATGGCCTCGCCTCGCTGGATGCTCAAATCAGACGATTACACCCTGATGTGCCGGTTGATTCCAAGGCTTATGGTCAGGCTCGGCTCAAGCAGAGTATCGAAGCCTTTAATAACTGGCAGCCTCCCAATGCATTCATGAATTTTATTAAGTCCAAGTTGGGTCTGCAGCCATCAACTCCTAAAACATGGAGCCCGTGGCTTCAAAAGGTGGATGCTGCCGCGCTGAATCTGGGGCTCACCGAACGCCTGAATCTGGGCGCCCTCAAGCAGATTAGCCGACAGCAACTGCTTCGGGACGTCCATACGTTTATGACGCAATATGTCGACCGCGCCCTTAGCCAATGTCAGCCAGATGGGGTCATTTCAGACAAGGTGACCTTGACGCCAGCGCTTCGCGAGAAAATTACCAACGCTCTTTTTGGCACACCCTCAGATCGGGCGCTGTTGGCAAGGCGCTGGCATGTTAAAAATCTGATGCCAAGGTTTACGGATGGCCTGATTCCCTACGCGCTGCGGAGCAGGCCCTTGATGACCTGGCTGCCCTTTATGCTGGCTTTGGTTGCAGGTGGCATGGTTGGATTCATCAATAATGCCATTACCCGCAAACTTAACGGAGGCTCTAATGCCTCTCCTCTAGAGCATTTTCGGGTGGAACGTGCGCAGCAGAAAAGTTCATCTGCGACAACCTCCAAAAAGCGGCTGAATTTGCCTGCTAAAAATAATGTTTCCCCTCAAAATACAGTGCCTGTGCCTGCCGTAAATGCATTTGCCCCATCTGTTGCCTCGCCGGCTTTGCCTGCCCCGGCGATTTTTCCTGCAGCGGTTTCTATGCCCGCCTATCCGTCTGTTCGATCTTCTGTGAGTCCTGAATTGGCAATGCTTCCAGCCTATCAGCCTGCTTTGTTGCCGCCAGCAACTGCTTTTACCTCAAATGCGATTACGCCTTTTTCAGCCTCGACGCCCGTTGGCCTCATGCCATCGCCCACGGTACCCTTTTATGCTGCTTCCTTTTCAAAACCTGTTGTCCTGAGTTAATGGCTACCTGACCCCCTATGGCCTCGCTAACCCCTCTTCGTCCTGTATTAATCCCCGCTATGCCATTATTGGCCATATTTGATTTAGCCAATCATCAAGCGGCTGCCATTACACAAAATCGGCTCATTTATGGCACCGCCATTGTGGGGCGTGACAAGGCGGAGTTCAATCGCAGCAAAATTGCCGGCCTTGAAGCCGTCCAGCGAGATGCTGCGGGCTTTTTGGGTTTCAATTTTGCCGGTAGCCTGATCCGGCGCCTGTATCTGCGATTTGTGGCGCCACCGGACATTCGAAGCGGGTTGATTCAAGTGAAAGCCAAGCCTGAAAACGGCTTTAAGCAATTTATGTGGCGATTTGAGCCTATTTCACGATATGACATCATCAACACCAGCCAGCTCAGAGAGCGCAAGCAACTCACCCTTCAGAGTCTTGCCAGTGCCTTTGGCACAGAATCCAAGGCGTATCAACGCACAGCCGCATTGTTTGAAAAAATGATTAAACATCACAGCGCGGCTTCCTTCACCGCTTTGGTGACCTCTATTTTGTTCCTGAGTGTGGGCATTCAATTAATGAATATGTATTTGACCTACATTCGCAAGCAGCATGCGATGACTCATTCCGCGCAACCCACCGCATTGGTCGCACCTCCAAAGTTTTCTAATGTTGTGTAAGCGCTCAAAGGTTTAGACTGGTCTAAGCGCTCTTTACTCTTCAGGGATGTTGACCGGGGTTGCGCAGACTTTCTCAGGTGCCCAGTGCTCGCCCTCTCTGCGGGCAATGGCCACCCAAGAGTCATCAAATACCAATACGGCGAGTGCTTCACGCTTAATATGACCATCGGTTTCATCTGCCAGATAAGAAATTTTTTGACCATACTGCAGGGCAACCGCTCGATTGAGCTCTGAGAGCTTCACTTGCGGCAGCCTCAGGGCGCTCACCGGATTTTTTAACAAGGTGCTGGGAGCCTTGGCTTGGCAAAAGTCCGCAAGCGGGGTGGCTTCATCAAGGGTTAGGCGGCCGTGACGGGTTCGAACAAGCGCTTTGAGATGGGCGACGGTGCCAAGAGCTTCTGCTATATCGCGTGCCAGGGCTCGAATATACGTTCCTGAGCTGCATTCAACGTCAAGGATAGCTTGCGGGTATTGCCCGGGGTCGTAAGACACCAGTGCCAGATGGGAAATGGTGACCATTTTGCTCGGTAGCGGCACGGGCGGGGTTTTACCCGCATGGGCATAATGATAAAGCTTTTTGCCGGCAACTTTCACCGCTGAAAATAATGGCACGGTCTGCTCTAACGTGCCTATAAATCGGGGTAAAATGCTTTTAAGTGCGGTTTCACTGAAATTTTCAGGAAGCGGCGGGCTGTCATCTGTTAAAATACCGTCGCAATCAAGGGTATTGCTGGCTTGCCCAAAGACGAGGGTTGCCCGATACGCCTTATCGCTTGGAAAATACTCTATTAAACGCGTATCCACTCCTACGCAAACGGGCAACACTCCCTCCGCAAACGGATCGAGCGTGCCCAGATGCCCAACTTTTTTGAGGCCTAAAGCGCGCCGAACCTGATTCACCACATCGTGGCTGGTCATTCCCTTGGGTTTTGAGAGATTTAAAAGCCCCGCCAAAGGGGATTCAGGAGGGTTTGCCCCTTCAGAAGGGCGATCGTGATAAGAGGCGTCAAGCGCAAGGGTCATCAAAATAGACTCTTCTAGTTAACGGATAAGCTTTTACAGATATTTTTAGGCCAAGGCAACGCGACCCGCTAGCGCAGAGGCGACGGCTGTGGCAGGACTCATCAGAAGCGTGCGCCCCCCTTTGCCTTGCCTGCCCTTAAAATTACGGTTGCTGGTGCTGGCGCAAACCTGACCGGGTTGAATCATATCCCCGTTCATGGCAATACACATACTGCATCCTGGTTCTCGCCATTCAAATCCGGCGGCTTGAAAGCGCTTATGCAGCCCCTCGGCTTCAGCCTGAAGCTTGACAGGCACAGAGCCGGGAACCACCAACGCCCGAACACCAGGCTTCACTTTCTGGCCAGGGTGAGCAGTTAACACGCTTGCTGCCACTCGTAAATCCTCGATACGGCTGTTGGTGCAACTGCCAATAAAAACCACATCCACGGCAACGTCTGTGATGGGCTGAGCGGCTTTTAAGCCCATGTAAGCCAAGGCGTCCGCCAATTCGGCGCGCCCTTGCTCATCCTGAAGCTCTTCAGGGCAGGGGACTCGACCACTGACGGGGATGGCCATCCCTGGGTGCGTGCCGAAAGTGACCATCGGTTCAATGCTACTGCCGTCGAGAGTAATGACGCTATCAAACTCAGCCCCAGGGTCACTGACAAACGATTGCCAATGTACCCGTGCTGCTTGCCATGCTGCCCCCTGAGGGGCAAACGGTTTGTCTTTTAAATACGCAAAGGTTGTCTCATCCGGTGCAATCATGCCAGCGCGCGCGCCCGCTTCAATCGACATATTACAGAGTGTCATGCGCCCTTCCATGGAAAGCTGACGGATGGCCTCACCGCGATACTCGATCACATGACCCGTGCCGCCTCCGACCCCAATTTTCGCAATAATGGCCAGAATCACATCCTTGGCCGTCACTCCGGGGCGCAGTTGACCGGTTACCTCAATGGCCATGGTTTTGGAGGGCGATTGCAACAAGCACTGTGTGGCCAGAACGTGCTCCACTTCGCTGGTGCCAATACCAAATGCCAGCGCGCCAAATGCGCCATGTGTGGCGGTGTGGCTATCGCCACAAACGATGGTCATGCCTGGCTGGGTAAAGCCCTGCTCGGGGCCAACCACGTGGACAATGCCTTGCGCGGGACTATCCACCCCAAACAGGCGAATGCCATGCTCGGCACAGTTTTGCGTCAGGGTGTCGATTTGACTGGCCGCTTCCGGATCGGCAATGGGCAGGCTTCGATCGCTGGTGGGGATGCTGTGATCGACGGTTGCCAATGTTTTATCAGGCCGTCGAACGCTGAGTTCTCTAGTTTTTAGTCCGGCAAAGGCTTGTGGGCTGGTCACTTCATGGATGAGATGCAAATCGATGTACAATACGGCCGGCGTTTCAGGATCGGATGCCTGCACGATGTGGGACTCCCACAGCTTTTGATAGAGGGTTTTTGGATGGGTCATAAAAAACGTTTTTCCTGCTTAACACACATAAACCATTGCACGCTCTATTGTAACTGCTCAAGGTCATTTTGCTTGCCAAGGATCCTGTTAATGCGATAATACCCTGACAATAAGAATGATCGATTTTCGGTCATTCTTGTCATTTTTGAGATTTTATACACGTTTTTTCAACGCTATTTTTACGTAAGAAGGTGAATGATTATGCGTCGTACCCTCGAAGGCACTCAGCGCAAACGGATTCGGGTCAGTGGCTTTAGAACTCGCATGAAAACGGCTAATGGTCGCGCCGTGATTAACCGCCGCCGAGCCAAAGGTCGCCATAAGGTGTCCATTAGCGGCTAAGGGCTTTTTGACACTTAACAGCTTGTCACGTTTAGCCAACTTACAAAAATTTCTGCCAAAAATTAGTAATGGTGTGTCGCTGTTGAGTGTCATTGATTAGATTTTGAAAATCTTGAGCGCCTTCATCCATTGGGTGGAGGCGCTCGTCATATAAATAGGCCATAATCCCCAATACCAGAGAACGAGAGAAAGCGCTCAAAATCAACGTAATCCTGTCTCCCTAGCCATAAAATCCATCCTGTATGATGACGCGGAGTCTGCTTGCCGTGGTTATATCCACATGTTTCAAACCAATCACCTCAGCCGTGGCCATGGTCGTCTTGCTGAGCCTCAGTTTTTTTCCCGCTCACTTCGCTCATGCGGCCTCGGTTCGCCTCAAAGACATTGCCCGCGTCAAGGACGTGCGTGACAACCAGGTCATCGGCTACGGGCTGGTGGTCGGGCTCAATAAAACCGGCGACAGAAGCCGATCAACTCAAGCGGCGCAAATGAACCTCATCACCAACATGGGAGGCCGTCTGAGCAGCATCAATGACATTCGAGGCACCAACTCAGCCTCCGTCATTGTCACCGCCACGATTCCTCCTTTTGCCAAACCCGGCGATCGCCTGGATGTGGTCGTCTCCTCATTGGCCGATGCTGGTAGCCTCGAAGGCGGAGTTTTGGTCAGCACTCAATTACAGGCTCCAAACGGCGAAATCGTTGCTGTGGCTCAGGGACCCGTCTCCACAGGCGGCACCTCCGTTAGCGCCAATGGCTCCGAAAAACGCACCGCCATTACCACCACCGGTCGCGTGCCAAATGGAGCCATCATTGAGCGCGAAATCATGACCGATTTGGGGGATGCCGTCGGCATGGATTTGGTTCTGGATCGCACCGATTTTACACTTGCTAATCGTGTAGCAGAAGCTGTGAACAAAATCTCCCCCGCCACAGCACTCGATGGCAGTACCATTCGTGTGCAGTTGGCCGGCAACTGGAGCAATAACCGCGTAGGGTTTATCTCAAAAATGGAAAATTTGATGGTAGAAACCACGCAGGAAGTGGCCAAAGTCGTTGTCAATGAGCGCACAGGTACCGTGGTGATTGGTCAGTACGTTCGCCTTTTGCCTGCCGCTGTTGCCCATGGTGGTATTACGGTCACGATTTCAACTGATAATAGCGTCTCCCAGCCCAATGCTTTTGCGCCAGACAATGCCCAGACGGTGGGTGTCAGCAATAGCCAAATTTCAATTGATGAAGCCAAGGCCTCTCTGGTTCAGCTCAAAGCCAACGCCACCTTGCGGGATTTGGTCTCTGCGCTCAATGCTCTGGAAATTACGCCCAGTGATTTAATTGCCGTGTTACAGGCACTCAAAGCCGCGGGCAGCCTTGAGGCAGATTTGGAAATCATTTAAAAAAAGGAGTTGCTAATATGTCAAACCCCATTACCTCAAGCCCGAACGCTAATTTGAGTCGCTTCTCGCTTGAAAAAACCGATCGACTTATTTCCAACTTAAAAAGCAATGTTAAAAGTATGGAAACCCCAGAAGAACTTGAGAAAAACGCCAAACAATTTGAAGCGATTTTTATTAACCAGCTTCTCGATGAAATGGATAAGTCTGTCAACCGCGAGGGCAGCTTGCTCTCTGGCGGGGAGTCTGAAAAGTCATTTCGAGGTTTGATGTATCAGGAAATTGCAACCATGGCCGCCGATCGACCTTTAAATCAGGGTTTTGGCATTGCCAAAGCGGTTTACGAGCAAACAAGCCGTTTGTTACCAGGCAGCCATCACTTAGACCCAATGTCTAAAGACTTGGTGCGACCCATCCCACTGGATACGAAACAATAAGGTATCAGGAGCCTTGCGTGTGATGTCTTATGTGTCAGATTTCAGGAATGGTATGCCCTTGGGCATTGGAGCCTGGCCTTCTCCGATAGCGCCCTCCCCCCATTCTTCCAATGCTGCCCCTTCTCCCTCAGAAGCCTGGCAAGCGTCGCTTGCAAAAGCCGAAAAGAGCATTAAACATTCGGCTGTTTCCTCGGTCGCGCCTCCTTTTTCTTTAGGAGAGCCCCCGGCGCTAGACTCCAAAGCGTCCAAAACATCGCACTTGCCCCTTGAGAAGGACAATCAGCAAGAGTTACCAGCTTCAACTCGGACACAATCACTGCCAAATATGGCCATTCAGCATTTTATTGAGGATATTCAAAGCGTGGCTTCCAAGGCGGGGTATGTGGGGGTCAGTCAACATGACATTGAGCGTGCCTACCGCCGTGGCGAGAGTCTATTGGTCGACTATTCAGTGTAATGTCGTGCTGAAACTACGGCCACTTCATCATCAACATTGGGTTGTCATGGGGGGGTGTGTTTGTCGGAGCTCTGATGGGTGTTTGCCAGCTGAAGCGAGACTTGCTGTCGATACCCACAGAGGGCTAATGCCAAGGCATCGGCCGCATCATCTGGTTTTGGGATTCTCGTCAGCTTGAGCCACTGGCTCATGTAGTGTTGGACATCCTTTTTGTTAGAGCCGCCATGGCCAGTGACGGTCTGCTTGACCTGCAGTGGGGTAAATTCCACCACCGGAAGATTAAATTGGGCAAGGGTCATTAAGATGACGCCGCGTGCTTGCGCAACAGGCACAAGGGTTTTTGCATTTTTACAGAAAAAAATCTGCTCAATGGCCACTAAATCTGGTCGATGCTCGGTAATAATCTGGCTTAAATCTGTGTGGATTTCCAAGAGCCTGTCGCCAATAGGCTTCTGGGGGGGGGTGCAGATAGCGCCCCATTGACGAGCCACTACGACCTGATGGCTTGCCGCAATAATGCCAAAGCCCACGGTCGCCAATCCAGGATCAATGCCGAGAACCACCCGCTCATGACCTCCTTGAGGAGCCGTCATGCGCTCTGGCACACGTGACTCCACAGATAGGGATAGGGAATTCTGTGCGTTCAAAAAACAGCCTCTCGCTCATTGGATGGGTCAATATCTCATTGAATAGCAAGTTAGGCGTTATTATATCTTACAGAGAAGCCTTGCTGCCACTTAACCGAAGGTTTTGAAGCTCATTTCGATATTTTTTGAAATCACCTTGCGGACGGCTTCGACTTCAGTTTGAACCGCTTCTCGTTGCGTATCCACGCGCCTGAGCTGCAGTTCTAACGATTTATCCAAAACCTGAAGTGAGCTAATTCGAAATTGAATAATCTGCGCTTCATAGCCATCTGGCTCGAGGTTGCTCATGCTGTTAAACAATTGGTTGGTGATATTGGCCAATTGCATCCGGGACTGGTTGATTTGCTGACCCGAAAGCTCCAGGTCGCTTTTACGCGCCGTGAGCATTAAGAGTCTCCCCTGGCTTGCAGCAAGTCCCATTGAAAAAAATACTCGCTCTGTGGATGTAATTTACACGCCCTTTGCCCGAGACTCCAATGTGTCAGTCTCGTTGGCCTGGGTGTTATGGGCGTTACCTTGAACCCTTTTGTTGACATCATGTTGGCGTCGTTTTTGGCAGCATGGTTGGATACTGCTCGTTTTTAGGGCGTTATGTTGACTTTAACCAGAGTGTATTCAGATTTTTTGTAAAAACAGGCGGCTGCCTATAAAGTGTTAAAAAGCGACGAAAATAGTTACAGAGTGTTACATTCTGAGTTTCTGAATTAAGTATAAAAAAATATCTTTACGTTTAAAATAGCGCTATAATAGCAATGTTAAAGAAAATACATTGACTTCTAATCAAAAATCTTCAGGCCATAGGCTATCAAGCCTGTTGGAAAGGTTTTTGATGTGTCCATTCATAATGATCTTGATCTATAGCATCAGGGTATTTTATTGATGTATCAATTTTTCTAGCTTTAGGAGAATAGGTTATGTCACGTTTGTTTCCTCTTTCTCGTCTGGAAGATGTTGCTTTTCCTGAAATCGGTTACGATTTCTCAGCGCTCAAGAAGCAAATTGATAGCGTTTTTTCATCCATGCTACCAAGTGAGGCTCGAATGGCGCTCACCTCGGGTATGGCATTTATGCCAGAAGCTGAAATTCTGGAAACCCCGGAAGCCTATCGCGTCAAGTTAGCACTGCCAGGTTTGGATCCGAAAATCATAAAAGATAATATCCATGTTCAAGTGTCTGCTCGCACGGTGACCATTCAAGGTGACGTGCATAAAAAAGACGAAGAGACGGTTCAAAATACACTTTTAATGTCTCAATTTAGTTACGGTAAATTCAGGCGACAATTTACGTTTTCAGAAGCCTTAGAGCCTGCTAACGTCAGGGCTCATTACCAACAAGGCGTTCTTGACATTGAATTGCCAAAAGCCCAGAAAACAACACAAAAACCCATAGACATTCAGATTCGTGCCTAAAATAGGGGTTGTGCGATAGACACTTAGGTTTCGGGGGTAATCGTCATTGCCCCCGATTCTGTTTTAGGCAAGACCATGCTTTTGGGGGGATTTTGGCGTCTTTGAGTTCATCGGATGCGACAAAAGATCGAAACATTTATGACATATTTTGTGAAATCTCAAAGACACCTCGGCTAAAAATTGATACACTCAAAAGTAATCAGTACGGTTCAATATTTCTGTGGGACTTCAAGCAACGCACGCTGTCATCCAAAAGGTATGGCGGCATCCAAAGTGTTTGCGATCAAAAAATAACGATTAGAAATAAAACTAAATACTAGATGGAGGTACATTCCAATGAGCCATAAAGCCAAGAAACAACGCCGAGAAAACGCAAAAGCCTCAATGCTAAGATGGCTTGCGGTTACTCACGTCACCCGAAAACAAACCGTGTGCTGCCAGCTGGATGCTTCTGATAAAACTACGTTGAATATACCAGTCTATTCAGAAATTCATTTTCTAGATGCCAGTGGTCGGGTTTGCTTGCCCTTTAAGCCCATTGCCTTTGCCTGCTGATTACTTCAAACGCGTTTGTTCCCCCGCCTTCTTCGCATCAGGGCACAATTATGATGTTGACTTGGGTTGCAGGTGTTTATCCTGTGTGATAGCCTGAAGGCAGCAATTTAATGTGTGCACGTTTGAAAGGTGGTGATGTTCTAGTGTCTGAAATCGAAGTAGGCCCCGGCGAGAATATAGAAAGCGCTCTAAAACGTTTCAAGAAGAAAGTGCAGAAAGCCGGCATCATTGCTGAATTTAAGCGTCGTGAGTATTTTGAGCCTGCCGTGCTGAAGCGCAAGCGTAAAGCACAAGCCGCCCGCAAACGCCGGCGTTAATTTGTACAGGCAATCCATGATTTGCACGTTTGAGTGCCTTCAAGTTTAAATTTTAAAAATCCCGCTAGGTTGCATCATCAACCAGCGGGATTTTTAGTTTTTTCAAGCGATTGTTAGACAGGCGGCCCAAGGGGGCTTCCATGCTTGAGCCGCTTCTAAGGATGTTTAGAACTCTGGGGCTTTGTGCTGGCTTGATACTGTTCAAATACAGACTGAGCCGCCGCTTCAGGCAATTGCAAATAGATCGTCTGCCCTTTGGTGTAGGTAATGTCATCTTGGCCTTGAATAAAGTTGATGGCATCCGGAATAGGGGTTGCTTTGTATACCCCTTTAACAACCGCATCCGCTTTGGAGCCGCCTTCATTCTGGACGCCCACCAGGGCGCCTCCTGCCGCTTTTGTGGCAATGGCGGCGGGCAAGCTGACAAAAGCGAGGCCTGTGCCCACCACTTTAACAACCCGATACTGATTATTTACCTGCTTTTTTTCCAGCTGCTCCCGCGTGTAAATCTTATTGCTCTGATTCGGCTCATAGTGAAGCGGCACCGTCATCCCATTTGCAAAACGAACCTGATCGATATGAACTGCGATAGAGGGCGCATGGAGGCTGAGCTCTTTGCCGGCTTTGACGTTGGTCACACGCCCTTGAAACAATGTCCCGGCGGGTAAGCACACCGCCTTGACGCAAACAGGCTCCTGAAGCTTGGCTTCAAAGGGCGCGTCTTCACTGGCTGATGCGGTACTAACCGTATTCTGCATCACCATGGCCATATGCCCATCGTAGCGCTCCATGGCGGCCGAAAAAGCAGGGCGCCACAAAGCGCACAGTAAAAATCCGGCCAACGTGGTAATGATGGGAGCCGTTTTGGAGTGTTTCATTGAAATAGTCCTTCTGGCTG
>JAYKJM010000121.1:0-3424 GCA_035285385.1 Vampirovibrionales bacterium | reverse complement strand
CGCGATACCTCTTATCCAATGTAAAACTGCTCAATAGCGAAAATGACCTTTTCTGTCGATTGTGTGAAGAAATTGTGATGAAGCCGTAAGTTGTGCGTGTGAGCGTTAAGCTATCAAGTCAAGCAACTCAAGGAGGCATCAGGCTGAAGCGACCTGTTACAATGTAATTTTTGCCACTCAGCCCATTTGACTTTCGAGCTCAACAAGCCAAATAGCAGGCGTCTAAGCTGGTTTTGCAGGCGTATTCAATAATGAAGTTCCGCTGCCGCTATTAAAGTCACTGCCAAACAGCTGGTTGATGACATCACTGACGGCCATTAATACCTGCTTGGTGGAGGCAATATTATCTGGAGCCGCACTAGCGAGCCCTTCAAAGAGTTCGGCATAGCCGAGGCGCTCACCCGTGTATGGATTTTTTTCAAATAAGATGTCGGCATCTTGAGCGCTCAGACCCGCCATGGCATAAAGGGAGTCGCCAAGGCCAAGTTTTCGAAGCTCGCTAGCACCGTTTAGATCCAGACCTGAAATTGAGGCTAATTGCTGATTCCCAACGCTGGCAATATTTCCCAAGCCTGAAAAAGGATTCAAACTAGCAGACTGACTGATAGGTGGAAGCCCATTGGCTTTAAACCAGGCATTAACACTATTAATCGACATATTTGAACCAATACTGGACATGGCAATCCTCAACTTTCTCTCATTTAGGTGGGAGGGGGGCTTCTCTCTGTGATTTGCTCTTTATTTCTCTGATTTAATGATTTGTTTTTCTGGTTTGTTCGATTTAACCGTCACGTTAAATGGCGCAGCCAAGGTGAAGGTTATTTTTGAAGGGGCTAGGGGGTCATGCGACATGAACACATTATGTCTTCAAATGGCATCTTTAAATTGCCAGTGAAAACTTGATTCTCAGGAGGCATCGCCACTTGATAAAAAAATAAAAACAGCCAAAGCCGCATAATTGCCCCTAAAATGGCAGGCAATCATAAAGTTTTTATTTGTTTTTATCTGATTTTATTTTAAGGTGCCTGATTGCTTTGTTGATTGGCCTGAAAGCCTTGTTTGAGCCAATTCAACAGGCCTGCGGTCACATCCGCAATTTCGTTGACGCAAATTAAGTGCACCCCGCCACAGCGCGCGCACACGATCGTTGCTTCTGCCCCTACCGTGGCACTGGCGACACTGGAAGGACTCCCCTGAACAAACTGTTGATAAGCCGGCATTTTCATCACGCCTCTTAAACCGAACAAACCCACTAAAACCGACACAACAGAAAGAGCCATGCGAGGAATCCATTTTGGCACAGATGAGTTGCGATCAGAGAGGAGCGCTTCAAGTTTTTGATCAGCCAGTTGTGTGGCCTGAACCAGCAGTGGCACTCCAACAGCCAAGAGCGGCAGTTGTCGCCAGGTTTTTGAGCGCAGCGGGCCACTGACAAGCGGCGAGACCACCGCAACTGTTTCCAGTGCATTCAGCCATGGCGGTGGCGACGCGTTTATCGCTTGATTCAATTTTGTAACCGCCATTGAGCCCATGATGGTCTGCGCCCAAATTTTCCAATCGGTCGGGAAGAATTCAAACCGTGAGGCTTTCACTGGAAATTTTCTCAAGTAAAGGCTTGCCGCAATCAGCCCAACGCCACCAAGAGCACCAAGCAATGACTGATTTTGACTCAGCGCTTGCTTGATTGAAGTGGCAAGCACAGGCAGATTCTGGCTGGGGTTGCTTCTTTGTTCAACAGGTTGATGTCGCTGATTCATTTGTGCTGGCAAGCGTGGGCTTATTGCATCAGGTGCGGGCACATCCAGAGGCGGAGAAAGCCATGGCGCGGATGGCGAATACAAAAATGACAGAGGGGTACTCATTCCACCTGTAGTAGCCGAACCAATAACACCGAAGGGCAACCCCGCAGCACTAGGCCATGGAGCATAGGATGGTATCGCGCTGGCAGCAGTCATTGAAACAGAGGACATGGACACCTTATGGTGAAAAATTTCTAGAAAGATCTTTTTGAAATAAACAGCGTGAAAAAATAAAGCGTCACAAGAACGAGCTTATTTTTGCAAATTTATTGCATTATCACATTCATACTAGCGATAGTGTTAATTATTGTCAATTTTAAAGGAGAACGGTATTGGGCGGTCAAAATGGCCTTACTCGACGCTTTAGATTGATTTTGGCTACTTTTACAGAATTTTGCTACACTGCATAAATTAGTAGGATCTTACAGATTATGAGTGCCTATATTGCGCGCGCATTACATGCCCTCAAGAGCGGTGGCTTTCGAATTACACGGCCACGCCAGTTGGTGCTGAGTGTTTTGGATCAAAGCCGGGTGCCAATGTCAGCCTATGATATCAAAGCTCAGCTGGATGAAATGAACGAACGCGTGGACACCGTCAGTGTTTACCGGATTTTAGATTGTCTTGCAGGCCACGGGCTGGTGCACGCCTTGGGCGGAGACATTCAGGTCACAAGCACCCCACGCACAGGTGAAAAACCCGACAAAAATGCTTCGGGGGGGCGAGGACCTGGCGCCATTACGTTTCAGAAGTGCCAAATTGGCGATGAAGCATCATGCCATCATCAACAAGCCGATCACTGTCATCATTTTTTACGGTGCGAGCGCTGCCATGGCGTCACCGAAGTTCATTGCCCCGAGGGCCTTGGGGTTTTAATTCGGCAAATGGCCTTAGAAAGCAATTTTTCTGCAAGCCGCCATGGAATTGAGGTCTACGGAACCTGCTCTGCATGCTTGGCAAGCCTCTAATTATATGAACTACCAAACCAACCGTAACACATTTTTTAACATTTAACGTCGTATTTAAAATTACCTCTTGCAATTAATGAACCAATGGGTCACTATACAAATCCGCAAGCAACACCTTCGGGTCGCTGACTTGCGTTCGAAACAACTTTGTGAAATAAATAAGACAAATGAATCAACCCTGTACCTTGACAACTGCATAGGCATGTAAATACTTCTCCCGAGAAAAGCCGAAGTAGATACAAAGATGATGTAATCCCTACATCAAAATGTATCGTAATGGCTATTAGGTTTGTGTTTTTTAAACGGTGTGTGTGTTCTGACAATAGATAATTTTTTCTTATCAGTGCCCTGCAGTTGTTTAGAAGTTTTAAAATTTTTATTTTAAACCACAAGCCCTCGAATGTAGAAGTGATTCTCATCCTCAACGATTGATTAAATACGTTGTACATTAGTTTTTTAAAGTGCAATTAATTTAATCGCGTGTTTACTCACACGATGCGTTGAGATAAAAATTTAGATCTTGTAACTTGTTACGAGCTCTAAACAGGTAAAGCTACCAAGGGCGTACGAAGAATGCCTTGGTGCAAGCAGCCGATGAAGGACGTGGAAAACGACGATACGCTGCGGTAAGCCGTACCAGGCCTTGACCCGCAGGAG
>JAYKJM010000120.1:0-9271 GCA_035285385.1 Vampirovibrionales bacterium | reverse complement strand
CACGATTGAGCCAAACCTTTGAGAATCTTGCCACGTGGGCGTCTCAATCTGTGCTGAATACCGCACGGTTAGGCTATTTTTCGGCAGATCGGGCTGTTATGGAATATAACCAACATATCTGGCATGTGCCAACCGTTAACTCCGCCTAGCAATGCGCCTCACGATTGCGGTGCTTTTGTGGGTATTGGAACATGTGGCTTGCCAAAAGCGGGTTATCTGGCGGGCGGCAAAATATACAACGTCATGGCAAACACCAAATACACCATAAGCATTAAAACCCCTGTAAACCAAGCCGATTTTCCGCTACTGGTCACCAGAGCTGCTGTCATAATGGAGACAAACATCATGACCACAGCCCCAGGCCAAAACTGCAGATTCATTGGTGATGGGCCCAGAAAATAACTCAAAATGACGAGCAATGGCGCGATAAAAAGCGCAATCTGTGAGGCGCTGCCAAAGGCAATGGTCACACTTAAATCCAGGCGATCTTTTCGCGCCGCGCTAAAGGCGGCTGTCATTTCTGCAGCGCCCCCGACCAATGCGACTACAATAAACCCTACAAATGCTGCAGAAACACCCAAGTTGTGAGCCGCCTCCTGAACCGTCTCTACAAAGACGTCACTGACAAGTGCCACAAGCACCGTGCTTGCAAGCAATGTCGCCAATGACAGCCCCAACGGCCACTGGCCCTCTGAAGGGTTCTCTTCTGAGGCGGCGCTGGCTAAAAGTTGTCGATGCGTGCCCAGTGTAAACAAAAGGCCTAGGGCATAGGTCACTATTAACACCACTGAAATACCAAGACTCAGTTTTTGGGTCACCGCTTGGGAGTCGGCTGCCGTAATGGCCGAAGGAACCATCAGCGCAAACGTTGCCAGAAAGATCATGCTAATCATTAAGCGGACATTGGCCAGATTAAACGCCTGCATGGGGTACTTGAGGCCACCCAGCAAAAAACAAGCTCCCATCAAAAAAAGCGTGTTACTTACAATAGCCCCTGCAAGCGAAGCTTTAACCAGCACATACTGGCCAGCCTTCAGCGCTGAGAGAGAGATTATTAATTCAGTTAAATTGCCAAGGGTGGCGTTGAGTAGCCCCCCTGCCGCATCGCCCGTTTTACTGGCCACCGACTCCGTGGCAAAGCTCATGAGGCGAGCAAGCGGAATAATCGCCAAAATAGAGCAGGCAAACAACAAGGTATGTTGTTCTGGCACGAGAATCTGAGCCACGAACAGCACGGGCACAAAGACCAATAGCCACAACAGCGGTGATTGGCGAACAGACTGCACTAATAGATTCATGCAAGCACCCCGGCACAGACTTTCTGGACAGCTACTTGGCCAGTATAGCAAATGATTTGAAGCATCTGGGGCATGGTTTGAACAGACAAAAAACACAAAAAACCGTGGCAGATGATTGTTCGCTTGCAAACCTTACAGAATTGTAATGTGACATTCTCTCATTCGTTGATAGGCTACTATCAGAGGCGAATGCACAATGGTAATGTTCGCCTAGGATTTACTACCACGGCTCAGAAGAGATCACAATAGAAAGGTCGCCACACTCATGAACGCCGCAACCGCAAATTCCACCTCTGCCATAGTGGGTGGTGCTTCGTTGAACGCCCCCCCCCTCTCTGAAAAGCCAAAAATCGAAAAACCAAAAAACGGTCTTGCGGGGTTAAAACATTGGCGCCATGATCTTTTGGCGGGTTTTCTGGTGGCGATGGTCTCAACGCCTTTTTCTATTGGAATTGCTGTGGCTTCAGGGGCGCCTCCCATTACCGGCTTGACCTCGGCCATTATTGCCGGCTTCGTGCTACCTTTTCTGGGGGGATCTTTTGTGACTATTAGCGGGCCTGCCGCTGGCTTAGCCCCTGTGCTCTATGGCGGCATGCTCCTGTTGGGGCAGGGCAGCTTAGAAAAAGGCTATCCTTTGCTCTTGCCCGTGATTATGCTGGCCGGCTTGGTGCAAATCATTCTGAGTAAGCTGAAAGCAGCCCGATTCAGTGCCATGTTTCCCGTGCCGGTCGTTGAAGGTATGCTGGCCTCTATTGGCTTGATGATTATTGCCAAACAATTGCCCACCCTGTTGGGACACAAATTTTTAGCGCACGAATTCTGGGGCATCTTGAAAGAAGCGCCGCATGAACTCTTGCTGGCCAATACAACCGTATTAGCGCTCGGGGTGTCGACCTTGGCTTTAATTTTTATTATTGGTGCTTTGGGTAAAAACCTAAAGATTGTCAAGCTACTGTCGCCTCAGCTTTTTGCCGTTGCTTTCAGTACCCTCATTGCCCAGCTGTTTTTGCATTTAAGCCCAGATTTCATGATTCATATTCCTGAAAATCCTCTGGCGCATGGCATTATTTTACCCGATTTTGCCGGGTTGTTTGAAGCCAAACATTTGTGGGTTACGGCCATTACGCTGATTATCACCTTAACCCTCATTGATGGCATTGAATCGTTGGCCACCATCAATGCGATCGATAAAATAGATCCCTTCCGCCGCAAATCCAACCCGGATCGAACGCTGTTTGCCATGGGGCTTTCTAACATGAGCTCCAGCCTGTTGGGGGGCTTAACGATTATTCCGGGTGGCGTTAAAAGTACAGCCAATATTTTGGCGGGCGGGCGCACCCAGTGGGCTAATTTTTATAATGCCTGTTTCTTGCTCATGTTTTTGCTGTTTTTTCATCAGCAAATTAGCGCCCTCCCCTTGGCCGTTCTCTCTGCCGTCTTGGTTTACACGGGCTACAAGCTGTGTAAGCCGCAGGTGTGGCTTGCTGTGTGCCGAACGGGTTGGGATCAGTTTTTATTGTTCACCGTCACCGTCTTGTTGACCCTGGCGACTGACTTAATGTGGGGGATTTTAGGCGGCGTGGCGTTTGCCTTTTTGATGAATGCCATGATTTTGTGGCAAATCAATCAAACCTCACAGGGAAAGCGCACCCGGAATCGCGCCTGGTTGATGGCCATGTTTAAAAACCCCGTCTCCGCGCGTGAGTTTGATGGTGCTACCTATCAGCTCACGTTTGAAGGCCCCTTGGTGTGTTTTAATTATCTGCATCTCATTCAGGAGTTCAAGCGGATTCCCACAGAGGCCACCCACGTGGTGCTTTTAATTACCAATAAGGTCTTAATGGTGGAGCACACCATTCTAGACAACCTGGCGCACTGGATGCAGCAATATCAAGAAGAAACCGCAACCTTCGTCGAGTTGGTTGGATTAAACCAGCTTCAAAAGACTGCAGTTTCCCTACATTCGACTCATATTTTAGGAGAGGATGAACAGCAAATGATGATGGCTGGCTAATGGCAGTAAGACCGGTTATCTTGAAAAATGAAAATCTAAAAATAGTGAAACGATTGGTCATTTTAACGTGATTTTTTTAGAGACGCATCATAAAAATGGCGCTAGCACCTCTTTTTGATAATATTTTGCACCCACCGGTCATGTTTTTCTTGCTGGGCATTGCGGCCGTTATTTGCAAGTCTGACTTGGAGATACCGCCACAAATTGCAAAATACCTGTCAATTTATCTGCTCTTTGATATTGGAATTAAGGGCGGCCAAGAATTATTTCATAGTGGCTTTACCCCTATGGTTGTTAAGGTCATTGCGGTTTGCGTGATTTTTTCATTCTGTACGCCTTTTGTCATTTATCAAGTGTTAAAGCAAAAACTCAAAACTCCAGATGCTTGCGCCATTGCCGCCACGTATGGCTCTATCAGTGCCGTCACGTTTGCCACCGCGATTTCGTTTCTGGAGGCTCATCATATTTCCTTTGGCGGATTTATGGTCGCCGGCATGGCCTTGATGGAATGTCCCGCCATTGTTGCAGGATTGATTCTTTATTACATGGCCAAGCGCTCCAAGTCTCAGTCAGATGGGCAGCGGGTTTCCAAACGGATGATTATTCGAGAAGCCCTGTTTAACGGGTCGGTGTTTTTGCTGGTGGGTAGCCTGCTGATTGGATTGCTCTGCGGTAAAGCCGCCCAATCGGAGCTTATGCCTTTTGTGAACATTATTTTTAAAGGGATGCTACCACTTTATATGCTGGACATGGGCTTGATTGCTGCAAAACGCTTAAAAGACATGAAGCAATCTGGATTATTTTTGACCAGTTTTGGTATTCTCTACCCTCTTTTGGCAAGTTCTGTGGGTATCATGGTGTCTTGTTTATTAGGTCTGCAAGTGGGCAATGCGCTGTTATTGACGGTTTTAATTGCCTCGGCTTCCTATATCGCGGTACCGGCTGCCATGCGACATTCTATTCCTGAAGCCAACATGTCATTACTATTGCCGACCGCTTTGGGTGTTACGTTTACGTTTAATGTCGTTGTTGGGATTCCCCTCTACTATCGGGTGATTTCTTTTATTCAAACCATGTTTTAACGCGCTGACATTAACAGCGGGTCCTGTTTTTGATTGGAGACGTTATTTTTTATGATCAAAATTGATATTGTGCACAATCAGGCGGCCATGTTTCTTATTCGAGACTTATGCCAACAACATCAAATTTTTGGTTATTCCTCGATGCAGGTAGTGTCTGCTTTTTGGCCAAAATTCAGGGTCTACGACTCCGATCCAACGGATCCGCAATATTACACTTTTATTATTACCCCACCCAATGAAGTGAGCGAAATACTTCGCCGCCTCAAAGAAAATTTAGGCGATGACAGCCGACTCTTTATTTGCACCTCCCCGGTTGAACAAGTTCATTAATGGTGCTTGAGCGCATAAAAATTCAAGCGCATGTGAAGGAGATTTTGCAGTTATGAAAAAATTGCTAAAAGGCGTCGAGAAGTTTCAGTCTGAAATTTATGGCACCAAAAAAACATTGTTTCAAAGTCTTTGTAAAGAAGGTCAACATCCCCGTATTTTGTTTATTACCTGCTCAGATTCTCGCGTGGATCCGGTGTTGCTCACGCAGAGTGAACCGGGTGAGTTATTCGTCATTCGAAATGCGGGCAATATCGTGCCACCCTTTACCGGAAACACCTGTGGCGAAGCCGCTACCATTGAATATGCGGTCAACGTGCTGGAGGTCAAACACATTGTTATTTGTGGGCACTCTCAATGTGGCGCCATCTGTCACTTGATTGATCACCACGAGCATCCGTTTGATGAGCATTTGCCCATGGTCAGCAAATGGCTGCGATACGCTGATGCCACCCGTACCATTACTGAAGCCCATTGGGATGAATTATCGTCAGATGAAACGCGCTACGACTATGCCATTAAAACCAACATTAAGGTGCAACTGAATAACTTGATGACACACCCCAGTGTCGCCCAAGCGATGAGCTGCAATCGCCTAACCCTCAATGGCTGGCTCTATCAGGTGGATACCGGCCAATTGCATATCTATCATCGCGCGCAGGATCGCTTTTCATTGCCAGGCTCTAGGGCAAAACAACTCAATCATACGCCGCCTTCCAAAAGTGCTCCAAAGTCCAAAAAATAAGCCCTTAAGTCCCTTGTTTTCATCAGTGAGCGTCTATCAACAAATTTCAATCAGAGGCCTTACCTTGGAGGAATGATTCAATGCACCCTGGATTGTATCGCGTTGTTCGGTTTTTAGGATCATCTCTTTTTGCCTTATTGCTGGTGATGATTGTGCAGCAGCCAATGGCACTTGCCAAAAACGATCGCGATCTGGAAATGTGGCTGCCCGTGACACTGGATGCCCATGTCACGCCTCATATTCGTTTTCAGGGTGAAGTTCAAACACGCTTGGGTGATAACATCTCCCAAATGGATCGCCTCTTGATACGGGGTGCGGTTGGTGCTCAAATCACAAAAAGTTTTTCGCTCTGGCAAGGTTATGGCTGGGTGCCCAGCTTTGAAAAACTCAATGTCAAACAGGATACCTTTGAAGAAAATTTTAATAATGAAAATCGGCTCTATCAGCAGGCTATGTTTGAAAATCAATGGAGTAAACTGAAAATCGTTAACCGAACCCGCCTTGAGGAGCGCTTTATTGACAATACCTCAGGCACCTCTGTTCGAGCCCGACATATGGTGCGGCTAGTTTATCCTATTACCCCGTCTGGTAAGCTTTCAGGGGTTGTTTATGATGAATTTTTTATCAACCTGAATCATTTACGAGTGGGACCGCAAGCCGGATTTGATCAAAACCGGCTTTTTGTGGGGCTCAACCAAAAACTTTTCAAGTACACCAGTCTTGAAGCTGGGTATTTGTGGAATCCGGTTAATGTGTTTAAAAGCTCGATTAATCGGACAAATCATATTATTTTAATTGGCTTGAATGTCAAGGTGTAAGCGCACTGGCAGCAAAATTCAAGACAACCGTGGTGCCTTTACCGACCGTACTCTCAATGTGAAGGGCACCCCCATGTAAGGTCATAATTGATTCTACTAACGCAAGCCCCAAACCGTGGCTATCTGCAAACGCCAAGGATGACGATGCCCTTGTACTGTCGCCACGATAAAATCGATTCATAATAAATGGCAAATGTTCGGGTGCAATGCCACAGCCACTGTCTTGAATGCAAACCTGCACAATTGGATCATTCGGGTTTTCGGGCTCATTCGACGGTGAGGGTAACCGTTTGACCCCCACGGTAATGCGTCCTGAGGGTGGCGTGTGCCGGATAGCGTTGGCTAAAATATTACTTAATGCCCGCCGAATGAGAGCACTATCACCTTGAATGGTCAGAGCACCGGGTGGGTCAGCACATGGCAAATGCACCATTTCTAGGCTGGCTTCTTCAAGCATGGGTTCAAAGTAATCGATAACGGCATCCAGTTGTTCAAGCAGGTTGACGGGCGTTTTGGGCAGTGTGACTTCGTGGGCTTCAACGCGCGCCAGAAAAAGCAATGTTTCAATCATGTGGCTTAGGCGATCGTATTCTTCAAGCTGAGAGGAGAGTAGCGCCTGATATTCTCTGGGCGTTCGCTCTTGCGAGAGTGCCACTTCGGTTGCGCCTCGTAAATTGGTCAGTGGCGTGCGAAATTCGTGAGCGACATCTGCTGAAAATTGTGAAAGTTGTTGAAAAGCACGTTGCAAATGGGTGATCACTGTATCAAAGCTTCGCACCATTACCCGCAGCTCTCGCGCCAAAGCAGGTCGGTCTAAGGTTACCGGATGCCCGCCTTGCAAAGCTTGGGATGAGATACTGGCAATTTCCTGGCTGATGCTTCGAAGTGGCCAAAGCCCTGTAATACTAATCAGGATGCTCAAGAACAAAATACATAGCAGCCCAATCACCAGAACGCCATTCATTTGCTGGTTGAATGCTGCAATTAACGCATTATTGCGGGTAACATCCAGCACTAAATAAAACCGTACTGGAGGCTTATTTGGCCAGGAGAGCATTTCTGCTTGCAGAAGATAATCATGGCCGTTGTATGAAAAGGCGATGGGTTCTTTGGATGAAAAATAATGCCATCGGTTGCTAAATAAAGCGTGTAGTGTTTGGGCAGAAATTTTGGCAAACGTTGGTGTTGTGAGAATTATTTTATGGCCTGGCGTTTCAATCAGCAATTCAAGCTGGCTAAAGTGGACGGCCTGAAGTTCGTGTCGCAGTTGCTCAATAAATGGCTCTGACCAAACATTTGTTTCAACACCAGGGCGCTGCTTGAGAATATCTTGCAAGACGGCGGCTGCGTCTTCCAGAAATCTTTTCTCTTCTTGCCGAATGCCGTTGTAGAGGATTTTACTGACGCTTCCTATCAGAATCAGCATCATCAAGCCAGAGACCAGCACCATCATGAGCACAAATCTCAGGGTAATGGTATTTAGCCAGGAGCGCTTTTGCAGAGTTGGACGCATGGCTTATTTGTCTTCGGTAAGAGTGGCGGGTATTTTAAAAACATAGCCCAAGCCACGCACCGTGTGGATGAGTTTGACAGCAAAGGCATCATCCACTTTTTGACGGAGTCGGCGAATGGTGACCTCCACCATGTTGGTGTCAAACTCAAACGTCATTGCCCAGATTTTTTCGGCCAGGGTTTTTTTTTGAAAGGGGACGCCGGGGTGACGAACCAGCAAGGCGAAGACTTGAAACTCTTTGGGTGTTAAGAAAATTTCTTGCCCCGCTCGACGCACTTGTTGGGTGGTAAAATTCAGCTCCAAATCGGCCACTTGAATCTTCTCGGGCATGGTGCTGCGATGTCGTCTTAAGAGCGCCTCGATGCGCGCCAGTAATTCTGAAAATGAGAACGGTTTTACCAAATAATCATCAGCACCGAGTCGAAGCCCCTGAACGCGGTCGGAAATATCATCTCGCGCGGTCAGGCAGAGCACTGGTGTTGACAGGCCTTCGGCGCGCAATTCTCGAATGATGTCCCATCCGCTCATGCCGGGCAGCATGATGTCGAGAATCAGCAAATCATACGGGTTGGCTTTGGCTTTTTGGTACCCGAGGAGGCCATCATGGCAAGCCGTGACGTTGTAGCCGTATTCTGCCAGACCCTGTTTGAGGAAAGCGGCTGTTTTTGCTTCATCTTCAATGAGTAAAAGAGTGGCCATGGGGGGCTTAAAAAAATCAGGTTGTTTTCAAATTAGTGGCGTGTGGTGACTCTTTTACTTTACGCCAACCCGAGGATGGCGTCAGTTCTTTTTTGGGGCAACCCCAACGGATGCGCTTGAGGCCGAGTGCCAATGTTTAGCGGTTCACTCTTGCCAGCTTGTCAGAAGGTGAACAAAAGGGCGTTGGGGTGTGGCTTCTTGAAGCCTGGGTGTAAAAAGCCCAACCTTATGCCGACAAAGAAAATGAAGAATTTCTTCAAGATCCCATGGTTGACCCAAGACGTCTTGATAATTTCTCTAATAAAGTATATTCGTCTTTATTACTCAAGGGCATACAAGTTAATATTCTCTTAATGAGCTTACTAGAAAGTTTTTGAGGGTCTAACTGCCTAGGCTCCGCTATGTCACTAGATAGGTCTGTTGGACATTTCAGTCTCCCAAACTGAATAAGCTCATCTCCTCCTGCAGGAATAATTATTTTTAGAATTGCTGGTTTTAATACGTTAGCACGATGAGACCTAGAACTCGAAAGTTCCATAATTGCTTCGCATCTGCCAGTATGGAATAAACGTAAATGGCTAACAGTAGCAGAACGCAAAAGGTCTAGAACCATAATATCAACCCCCAAAAAATAAAAAAGACTCTTTCGCCTAAACACTTGCTCGAAGTATTTAAACGCCGTATTACTTGTGAACCTACAAAATACGTTTACAACAGATGACCAGAGATTTTGAAGTGTAAATTTATAATGTTGCTTGGAGTTTAATTTTATTAA
>JAYKJM010000119.1:0-4330 GCA_035285385.1 Vampirovibrionales bacterium | reverse complement strand
TGCTTGATGACATCCTTTGGCCGGGCATCACATGCCGCCGCCACTGAGAACCAAGAAGCCAAACTTTCACCGTCTCGGTTTCCATCTGTTCAGCTCACTGCCTTGGATCAATCCAAAAAAGTGTCCTTGCCGCTAAGCAACAAAGCGTCATTTTTGGCCATCGGGTTTCATCCTGATAAGCAGCCGCAGTTAGAAAAAGCGATGGCCTTGGCTCAATCACATTTTAAAGCCAGCAAGCAGGCGGTTTCAATCATAGAAGTCCCCGTGATTGAGGCCTCAAGATTTCCAAACAATGCCGTGACTCGTTTTTTTATGAAACAGCAAGTTAAAAACAAGGTTTTTCTTGACTTGGTTTACCCTTATTACACCAATTTAAGGGCATTTCAAGGTCGATTGGGACTATCAGAATCGGAAACTATGCTATTGTTACTCGTTGACAGAAGTGGATACGTCGTCTGGTCGAAGAAATCAAGCCCGACAGAAAGCGATATCAAATCATGGAACGTTTTATTGGGTTAGCCATCAAAAATCGCATTGCCACCGGTTTGATGTTGGCGAGCTTGGTTGTTTTTGCTCTTGTAATTCAAGGGACGGCTTTGGCCGCCCAGCCTAATAATCGTCCCCCTAAAAAAGAGCCTCTGCAAGCCGTTTCTCAGGTGAATCTGGATCGCTATGCTGGAGACTGGTTTGAAATTGCCCTGATTCCCTATTTTTTTCAGAGCCAATGCGCCGCCAATGCCAAGGTGGTCTATACCGCTTTAAAGCCTGGCACCTTCAGAGATTATTTTGAGTGTGAGCAAAAAAACGGGAAAAAATCGATCAGCGTTGGGCGAGCCCGCGTGGCCAATTCCAAAACCAATGCGACGCTGTCGGCCACGTTTTTAAATATTTTAGGATGGCGCTATTGGTTTGGTGAAAATTACTGGATTACCGACTTGGCAGATGATTACAGCTACTCGGTGGTGGTGCATCCTTCACGAAATTATGCCTGGATCTTAGCCCGAACCCCCAATTTGCCTGCTGACGTGTTGGCCGGTATTGCCACGCGACTGAGCGCTCAGGGCGTTGACCCTTGCCGCTTAAAGATGTCTCCTCAGGCTCAAGGTTCGCAAAAATCGATCTCTCTGTGTGAGGCCATCAAGGCTTTATAAAAATTAAGCCTGCCTTGCGTTTGAGACATCAGCCATCCAATGAATGTTCCAATGGTATTTTTACTAAAAAACAAAAATGCCTGAAACTCGCTCTGGGAGCTGTGCCGGTGACAGGAGTCGAACCTGCAACCTACGGTTTACAAAACCGTTGCGCTGCCATTGCGCCACACCGGCATCTATTTATTTGTCTTGATTATATACTGAGAGGATGATGCATCAAACCCCTGACGCACTAATTCCCCCTTTTTCAGGTGGAGCCCCTTCAACGGCCACCGGTTGGATGGTGGCTGTACGCGGCGCTACCTCGGTCGACGAAGACACCCCAGAAGCCATTCAACGCGCCATGCACAGCTTGATGCAAGCGCTGGCTGAGCGCAATGGCTGGTTTGAACCCAAGGCCAATGCCCGGGTGGTGTCTGTCTGGATTTCTGTTACCAGTGATTTGCAGACGTGCTCAGCGGCCAGCGCGCTGCGGCACGTGCTGCCCGTTTGGAATCACATTGCCTTGTTTTGTGCTCAGGAACCCCAAGTTCGGGGCATGTTGCCCCAGGTGATTCGCGTGTTGGTGCTTACCCAGTGGCACACACCAGAGTACCCAACCCCAATGCCGGTTTATTTAGGAGCCGCCGCGCAACTGCGACCAGATTTGCTCAATAGCTGAGGGCGATAGGCCTAAACCTGCTGAGCTTGCCAATGCCTACAATAAAGTGTGGGACTTTGGGCTACTTCGTTACGAGCCTGCCTGAGTCAAAGACAGCAAGCTAGCTCAACGTGCAGCATTAATAACGTCACATTAAACCCCAAAAGGAATGACGGTCTCAAGACCAGAAATAAGAATATAGCCCGTGTCAATCGGCGTCAGCGTGGGAGCCTTGCCTTCGGCGGGCTGACAAACCGCCATAATTTGCGCCGTTATTTTTTCTACCATCGTGGCATGCACCACCAGCGTGAGAACAAACTTATGTAAAAAATCAATGGTATAGGTGCCCGCACGCCACTCCAGCTGTAAACCGCCTTCGCTACAGCGCGCCTTAATAGGGGTAATGTGCACCACCAGACATTGCCCCGCATCCAGTTGGCTCTTCAGGTGCTCAAGCTGCACTTCGTTCACAAGCACCTCCAGTTTTTTGTATTCGTGGGTGTTATAAAGCGGCATAGGCTTCTTCTCCGTGCTGGGCAATATCCAGGCCAATGTCTTCGGCGCTATCTTCCACGGTTAACGGGCGAATTTTATTAACGAGCCAGGCAATCAGAAGGGTCATCACAAACGAAAAGCCCCAGGCAATGGCCACTGAAATCAATTGCGCTATAAATAGCTGGGTGTTGCCAAAAAGTAACCCATAGGCGCCCGCAGGATTAACCGCCTTAGAGGCAAAAAGGCCGGTGGCCAAAGCGCCCCAGGTACCCGCCATGCCATGGCAAGCCCAAACATCGAGTGTATCATCGAGCTGCATCCGCTTTGTAAGCCGCATGGATAAATACGAAACGACCGCCCCAACCACCCCAATCCAGAAGGCCGCATTGACATCCACAAAGCCGCAAGCCGGCGTAATGGCCACCAATCCGACGACAGCCCCTGTGGCCACGCCAATAACGCTCGGGCGCCCTCGGCGCAACAATCCCAAAATTAACCAGGTCAAGCCTGCTGACGCCGCCGCAACGTTGGATGTTACAATGGCGTGCACCGCCAGGCCATTGGCAGCCAAGGCACTGCCACCATTAAAGCCAAACCATCCAAACCAAAGCAAAATAGCACCCAACAAGGTTAAGGGGATGCTATAGGGCTCAAATTCAATTTTTCCGTACGTTTTACGCTTTCGAACCACCAGACTCAACGCCAGCGCCGCCACGCCAGAGGTAATATGAATCACCGTGCCGCCGGCAAAATCCAGCGCGCCCAGGTTTCTGAGCCAGCCGCCCATACCCCACACCCAGTGGGCAATCGGATCATAAACCAGCGTTGTCCACAACAAGATAAACAGCAAAAATGAGGTAAACCGAACGCGCTCTACAATAGCGCCTGAAATCAGGGCAGGGGTAATGATGGCAAACTTCATTTGAAACAGCATAAAGGCCATATGCGGAATGGCGCCGGCATAGTCAGCATTGGGCCATGCATCCACTCCCAAGAGCCCCATCCAGCTCAAATTACCAATCAAGTGAGCCACATCCGGGCCAAAGGCGAGAGAATAGCCAAAATACACCCACTGCAAGGTAACAACAATTAGGGTCGTAAAGCTCAGCATTAGCGTTGAGAGCAAGTTTTTACGGCGCACCATGCCTCCATAGAAAAATCCTACCGCTGGCGTCATCAACATGACCAGCGAGGACGACAGCAAAATCCAGGCAATATCACCAGGGTTCATGGGCATCGTTATCCGTTGAAAACAGCCTACTCATTACAACTGACTCGGGTATTCACAAAGGTTGGCATATTCGTTTGTTAAAATTAGCAAGCCAATAAAACCACGTCAAAATGATTCTATAGTTACTGGCGCAAAACCCAAACAATGGCTTTTTGATTGTCACAATAATATAGTCACAAGAATCGAGTCACAAGCGTCATAAAAAACACCCTAACGCCTGATTTTTTGTCCCCAGCCGCCAGTGGAGATCAAACCTCTTGAAGCACAGGATGATAACGCCTTTGTCTTGCCTCATGAGCCTTGGGGTGCTCCTGTGTTTTTCGGCGTGTAAGCCGTCTCCATCTGAGGTTACCCCTAAAGCCAGCCCAAGCACCGAAGCCTCCATCATCCAGGTTACTCGACACCCAGCCCCTGGCAGGTTTACAACCCGCTATCAAGATGGCAAATCCTGGTTAGTGAGTCGATTTGCTGTTGGGCGACACGGAGGTGCCATGACCGTGGCCGAATTGGGCGATGGCCCCAAGACGTTTAACCCCTGGGCCAGTTTTGATGCCAGCTCCAGCAGCATGGGCGAGGCGCTATTCTCGGGCTTGGTGCAGACTGATGTCTATACGGGCGAGGTTGTCCCCTATCTGGCTGAATCGTTTACAGTTTCTGCGGATCAAACGGAAATTACCGTCACGCTGCGCGATGGTTTAACCTGGAGTGACGGGCATCCCTTGACGGTAGACGATGTCCTCTTCACGTGGCATGGCATCATCAAGGCGGGTCTGGGCAATCCGAGCACACGCGATACGGTTTTGGTCGACGGCA
>JAYKJM010000118.1:0-14188 GCA_035285385.1 Vampirovibrionales bacterium | reverse complement strand
CGCGATGGTTTAACCTGGAGTGACGGGCATCCCTTGACGGTAGACGATGTCCTCTTCACGTGGCATGGCATCATCAAGGCGGGTCTGGGCAATCCGAGCACACGCGATACGGTTTTGGTCGACGGCAAATTCCCCGAGGTGAGCCAAGTAGATACCCGCCGCGTCAGATTTAAAACGCCTCGCCCGTTTGCACCGTTTCTGCGCATGCTGGCCACCTCAATTGCCCCCAAGCATGTGTTTAAAGCCATTATTGAAAAAGGCGGCGACCGCGCATTCAGTGCGGCCTACGGTGTGCAAGCGGCCATTGATCATCCAGAATCTTTTGTCAGCAGTGGCATGTGGCGGCTCGATCGCTATGTGGCTGGGGAGCGTGTCATCTTTAAGCGCAATCCTCATTTTTTCATGCTCGACACCCAAGGTCAGAGACTCCCCTATTTGGATTTCTATGCTGTTCGCTTTGTAAAAGACCTCAACAATGCCGTATTACAGTTTGAACTTGGGACACTTGACTCGCTGAGCGTGCCGGCACGATTTGTCAATTACCTGATGAATACGACGCATCAGGATTTTACGCTAAATGACCTTGGCCCCACCTCTGGTACCACGTTTGTGGCTCTGAATTTATCCACCAGAAAAAATGAAGACGGCAAAGCGATAGTGGATCCTATTCGCAGCGCTTGGTTTCGGCAGACGCCATTTCGCCAAGCTCTCGATTATGCCGTTGACCGCACAGCCATGGTCGAAAATATCCTTCTTGGGGCTGGCGTTGCGCTGTTTTTACCAGAAACCCCTGCCAGCATCTTCGCCCATCCCGTCTTAAGCAAAGGGCATCCTCAAAATCTTCAAAAAGCCCGTGCTCTGCTGAAATCTGCCGGTTTTCGATGGAATCGCCAGGGTGCATTGATTGACGCCAAGGGACATCCGGTGACATTTACCCTGATTACCAATGCGGGCAATGACGAGCGCGAATCTGCCGGCGTGGCCCTTCAGCATGACTGGGCAAAACTCGGCATTGCCGTTAAACTGCAGCCCATTGATTTCAATGTGCTGGTCAGCCGCATGGGCAATGGCCAGTGGGAAGCCGTATTGCTGGGCTTAACAGGGAGTCCGCTTGAGCCTCATGGCGGGGCAAACGTCTTTATGAGCCGTGGCGCGCTGCATTTATACAACCAGCAAGATCCCAAAAAGCCACCCGTTGGCCTTCTGCCCTGGGAGGCCGACATTGACAAGGCGTTTATGGCGGGTGCGGCCTCGCTGGATTTTAAAACACGGCAGGCGGCCTACTGGCGCTTTCAAGACATTGTGTATCGAAACCAGCCCATGATTTATCTGTTCGCCCCTCGTCAGGTCGTGGCCATTAGAAAACGGCTTGAAAACGTCGACCCGACGCCACTGGGTGTCTGGCACAATCTGGAATCTGTGTGGATTCGACAATAAACACAGCGCTTGTGATAACTGATGTTTATCTGGGGAATAACTGCAGCATCTCAAGAGTAAGACTCACCTGAGCGATCTCGCCCAAGCTGAGCTCATCATGAGGAGACGTGCGAACCATGATTGTGTGCTCTGTCATGGTAGCTTCTGCCCCAGCCGCCTGCGTGGTGAGCGTCAGGCTCACCAATGTTTCACTACCGTGGCGCTCAAGGCGACTGACAACACCCTGAAGTTGATATTGAGAGAGGGCATTATCAATAGCAGAATCTTTAAACGTTTTCAGTTGGGCATCTTCAGGGCGAAATCCAACAAGACAGCTTGTGGCTTCTCCGATTTTTTGCATTTGGGGAGCACTCAACACAAGGGGCGGGGCATTAAACCCCTCCAAAACGAGGGCATCTTTAAGAATTAGGGCTGGCAGAGTATTAAACGGCCCCATGAAGTTTGCCACAAAGAGCGTGGCGGGTTGGCGGTACACCGTCATGGGAGTATCTATTTGTTGAATACGACCTTCGTGAATAACCGCAATTCGTTGACCCAACGTCATCGCCTCAACTTGATCATGGGTCACGTAGAGCGTGGTCACACCCAAACGACGGTGTAAATCTGCCAGCTCCCCACGGGTGTGCTGTCTCAGGTTAGCATCCAGATTGGAAAGCGGCTCATCCATCAAAAACACCCGAGGGTTTCGAACCATAGCACGGCCAAGCGCCACCCGCTGCCGCTGACCGCCAGAGAGCTGGGCGGGCTTGCGCTTGAGAAGCTCGGTTAACTTGAGTTGTTCCGCCACGGCATTGACGCGTTGAGTTCGCTCGGCTTTGGAAACACCCCGCATTTTGAGGGCAAAGGCCAAGTTATCCATGACCGTCATATGCGGATAGAGGGCATAATTTTGAAACACCATGGCCACATCTCGATCTTTGGGCGCCACATGATTCACCAAACTGTTGGCATCTTGGGGTGGGCCTATTAGCACACGCCCTTCTGAAGGCTCTGTGAGGCCGGCAATGATTCGAAGTAGGGTGGATTTTCCGCAACCGCTTGGCCCGACAATCACCAGAAACTCGCCATCCTCAACGGTAAGATTGACATCGTTGAGCACCGTTTTAGCGTCAAAAACGCACGAAATTCGTTCCAGAGTAATACCAGCCATGGACGCTTCTCATTGTGTGACTTACCAAAAATCCGGCCACTCAAGTTACCTTCTCAAGAAGCCTGATTGAATTTTTTTAAGTGTATCCAAAAATCACTGGATTTATCGATCCCAATACATAAACAGGCTCGCTCAATGGTCGTGCGGTGAGCAAACTCCTTTTTTTGATTGAAATTCGTGGCCTCTCTATCAAACTATGGCTCACTTAGCCGAGGTGTGCAATAAGGGCATCAATAGAGCTTCAGAACAAAGTCTAGATGCGAATAACCCTTGATAAACACAAAAACAAAACGCACACCTCGTGGAGCATCAACATGGCCACTTACCCTGCACAAATTTCAACAAGCAATGCCATTTTGCCAGAAGAACAACAACCCAAATGGGTGACAACAGCCGATATTTTTGACCTCAGCGGGCAATTCTTGTTGTTAAAAAAAGGATCCACCCTCTCGGATGACACCATAGACAAGTTAAGAGGTTTTGGCATTGCGCCCCGTCTGAAACCTCTCTACCTTGAAAGGCATACCAAAACTCATACCTCCCCCATCCACACCGCTTCTGGGCAAAACCTTCATGATTCAAAGCCTGATTTAGTGCTCAGCTGGCCTCACGTGGCAATCATGACAGAAGAATTAAGCACGCTTCAACGGTGCTCATTCTGGTTAAAACAGGCGGGGCTGCCTGCATCAAAAATTCATCACTCAAGCACTAGCGACTCGTTATGTTCAATGGTTGAAAAATATGCCGTTAAGGCAGTCATCTTGCCAACCTCAGAGTTAGCCGTGAACTTGCCCAGGATAAAGGCAGTTGAGAGGGCTCCAAAAAGCCCGCTGCAGATTGTGGCCATGGCAGCGGCACACGAGGGCAAATCCATCCTCAAACGACGGCAATGGCAAGCACTTATTCCAACATTAGGGTTGTCAGATTTATGGTTTGAACCACTGGATAAGCGCGCCATTTTACCGTGGGCTAAAGCGCACCTGAATCCCCTTCCCGTAGCATCCTCTTGATAGCTTGGCACAAGATTACTCACCAAAAACATGAATTTGCGTGGGCTGTTTCTGGAAATTTGCTTCTGGCCATTTATGATTTTAAATCTTGAATCAGTGGACGTCTATGGTTTAATGCAAGGGTGCATTGTTACCCTTTGAGCCCTAAAGATTGGGTCATTTGTTTTTTTTCTGGCTAGTTCAGGCGAGTTGTGTATGGTCACGGAACTGCTTAAAACCAAACTGGTGTTGCCGCTAGAGTACTGGACAAACAAAATTGTTTCCCAGAAGTACAACCCGTTTTACTACCACGGCGCCCTGCCCAACCTGTTTATCTGGGCACTGTTTCTGTCGGGGCTCTTGCTATTTGCTTATTACGTGCCCACGCTAGAAAAAGCGTATCCTTCCATTCGATACATCACCTATACGCTTGATTTTGGTAACGCCATGCGTTCGGTGCATCGATATGCCGCAGATGGCATGATGATTTTTGTCGTGCTTCACATGTTGCGTGTGTGGCTCACGGATCGCTTTCGCGAATATCGTATTCTGCCCTGGATTACCGGGGTGATTCTGCTCTCCATTATTTTTATTGTTGGCTTGACGGGCTACATGCTGATTTGGGATCAAGAAGCAGTCTCCTTGACCTATATCACCAGTAATCTGCTCAAATCTGTTCCACTGATTGGCCATGGCTTGTCCAGCCTTTTGATGGGTGGCGAGCTGGTGACAGATTACACGTTGACCCGTATCCTGTTTCTGCATCTGGCAATACCAGCCTTAATGATGTTTTTCCTTTGGATGCATTATCTGCGTATTACCCGTCCTGTCACGACACCACCGCTAGCCTTGAATGTTATTCTAATTGGCGCCCTCTTGGCCGTGGCTGGCCTCTACCCCGTTGAGTTAGGAATAAAACCCAACCTGGCTCAATTTACACCCAATATCGAGCTGGATCTCTGGTATGCATGGCCTCAGTGGCTAGCCTTGCAAGGCTGGAACTTTAATGTCGTGATGCTGCTGGTGCTTGCGGTGCCCGTGGGCTTGTTTGTTCTGCCTTATCTGCAAAAAAAGCTCTGGCGTGGTCAATTTGCCCAGGTCGTCAAAGACAATTGCACCGGCTGCAGTCTTTGCTATCATGACTGCCCCTATGAAGCCATTCAGATGAATGAACGTACGGACCACCCGAGATTTAAAAAAATTGCGGTGGTCGATCCGGCTCGCTGCGCCAACTGTGGCTTGTGCGTGGGGGCTTGCGCATTCAAAGCAATTGAGATTCCTCGGCGTGAAACCACAGACGTGCTGGCTGAAATTCAAGAAACCTTGAAAGCAGCCAGCGCGTAGTTGCCCCCTTGCTCTTAATTATGCATTTTAACGTTTTGATTCTTGATGAAACTTTTAGGTGATTTTATGGCCGCATCTGCTCCTGTTGAAACCTCTCAAGTGATGATTGGTATTGTCTGCGAACGCAGCGTGGATTTTTCTGACAAATTAACACCCGATGGTTTTTTGAAAGACAACCCAAGTGTCAAAATCATCAAGGTGCCTTGCAGTGGTGAAATCCAGCCTGTGATGATGGAAACAGCGCTTAAGCACGGCGCATGTGGCGTATTTGCCACGGGCTGCCGGATGGGGGATTGCCATTATCGTGAAGGAAATAAGTTTTTGCGTGAGCGCTTAATGGGCACGCGGATGCCCAAACTAAAACCCAGTGTCGATAAGCGCCGCGTGCAAGCCTACTGGCTCTCTGCAGTTGAGTATGACAGCTTTCTGGAGATGGTCAACGAGTTCAAAAGCCAGGTTTCTGCACTGTAAGGTTTTGTTTTGTTGCGTTTTGCAAACAAACACCTCCTCGACTTTCCATACCTTAAAGCCTTGGAAGGGGTTAGCGGCCTAGGCGTTGCCTCCATCTCGTTAGTACTTTCTTTTTGGCAACATCTTTGACAGTACAGAGCGACTCAGGCTTTTGCAAGGAGAGCCATCAAGTAAACCTGCCTGGCAGGCTTTAGGTACTCATACGAGCCTAGAGACGGGCGCAGATAACAGATAAAGCCGTTTAGCACTCGAAATGATGCGCTTTATAACCCCAGCCTCCAATTTGGCCGCTCGTTAGCTGGGCTCAATGTCAAAAAGAGCTTGGCCATATTCAACAGGCTGACCGTTCTGTCCGTGGATGGCAATAATTTTTCCCGCCACATCACTTTCCAGCTCGTTCATCTGTTTCATGGCTTCTAGAATACACAGGGTCTGCCCAGCCGAGACGACCTGACCAACGGCAACAAACGGTGGGCTCTCTGGAGACGGAGAAGCATAAAAAGTGGCCACCATTGGTGACTTCACAGTATGACTGTTTTGAGCAGTCACAGCAGCGGGCTGGACAGCATCTTGAGCAGAGACTTCTGGCTGCGGATTGGGTGGCATGGCAGCAGCAACAGGCGGAGCATACGGCGGAAATTGTGGATTTTGTCCAGGATGCGGCGCATAGGGCACCGGAATAACGGCAGCATTTGGAAGAGGGGGCATCTTGAGGGTAATTTGATTATCCCCTTCTTGAATGGTGAGCTCAGCCAAATGTTTGTCAGAAGCCAGCTCGGCTAATTCACGGATTTTTTCAAGATCTATCCACATAAATACGCTCCGTAAGGGGTGCTCGACACCTCGTGATTAGAGAAAACTAACGCTTGTCTTTGTTTAGGAAGGGAGAAGAAGGTTATCATCTTTGTGTTTGAGGCAGAGGCACCTGCGCCTATCAACATATCAACCTGCGTGGCTATGCGCGATCCAGATATTGATTGGTTCGGGTGTCGACCCGAATTTTGGTGCCATTTTCAATAAAGAAGGGCACCGCAACACTGGCACCGGTCTCCAGAATGGCGGGTTTTGTCCCACCGCTGGAGGTATTGCCCCGCTCATTGGGTGGGGTATCTACAACTTCAAGCTCCACAAAGTTTGGTAATTCAATGCCTATAATGCGGCCATCATTGCGCATGACCTGCAGCACCATACCTTCTTTAAGATATTTAACACCATCACCAATTTGATCCTTGGTGACCGTAATTTGGTCAAAGGTATTGTTGTCCATCAGCGTATACGCATCGCCATCCCCAAAAAGGTATTGCATGTCGTTGCGCTCAACATGGGCGGTTTCTACTTTTTCACCCGCACGGAAGGTTTTTTCAAGAACCTGACCGGTCTCGACGTTGCGAAGCTTGCTGCGGACAAAGGCGGCTCCTTTGCCAGGCTTAACGTGTAAAAACTCGATGATTTGGTACAAGGCACTGTCAACCTTGATGGTTAGGCCGGTTTTAAAATCGTTGCTGGTAATCATGAGACATCTCTTTTAAAGAGGCAAAAGAACACTTTTAAGCGCGTATAAGCGCGTAAATTTAACAATTTAATATATTCACTAAAGCTTATACAAAAACATTTTATAAAAACTTTTTAGCACTGTATCACAAGCTATTTTTTGGCGCACCGATTTTTGCAGCAATTGCATTGAGCCGTGAAACCCCATGGCTCGTGATATCATGAAAAAATGACTGCTCCTTCTTTCCTGTCTACACCCTCTGGGTCACTGCAAGGTCGCCTGCGCGTGCCTGGCGATAAATCCATCAGCCACCGCGTCTTAATGCTGGCGGCTCTTTCGCCAAAAGTTAGTCAAATCACAGGATTGCTCCCAAGTGCCGATGTGGGGGCCACGGCTCAGTGCTTGCGTCAACTTGGCGCAACAATAACCTGGCAGCCCTCGCAAACTGTGGCCACCGTGCACGGCGGATTACCTTGGCGTGAGCCTTCCAATTGCCTGGATGCTCAAAATTCTGGCACCACCCTTCGCTTGCTAAGCGGGCTAATAACCGGAGCCATGTCCACCCTGGAGGGAGGCGGCTATGTTGTCCTAAGTGGGGATGACAGCTTACGCACGCGCCCAATGGGTCGTGTTTTACTGCCCCTGGCGCACATGGGGGCTAATGTTCACGGACGGGCTCAAAACACCTTGGCGCCCATTAGTATTTTACCGACGGGTGGCATTATTCGGGGGATGACCTATGCCTTGCCCGTGGCCTCTGCCCAAGTGAAGTCTGCGCTGCTGCTGGCCGGATTATTTGCCAGTAGCCCCCAACAGTTGATTGAGCCAATTTTTACCCGAGATCACACGGAGCGCTTGCTCACTTATGCGGGTGTGCCGTTGTCAATAGAAGCAGACTGGGCGGCACGAGATGAGCATGACGACACCCAGAGCGAGGATATCCTGTCCCAAGAGCTGCCGATTGGGCAGACCCTGACGATTGACAATTTTGACTGGGAACAGTTTTATGAGCCATCGCGCTGCCATTGGCCTGATGTTTGGAGTGTACCGGGTGATATTTCCAGTGCGGCCTTCTGGATGGTTGCAGCATCCTTATGCCCAGCCTCCGAAATCACTCTGGCGCATGTGGGGCTGAATCCCTCTCGGACGGGCTTATTGGATATCTTGCTTGAAGCCGGGGCGGATATTGCCGTGGATAACGCGCAAGAGCTCTGTGGTGAACCCGTTGCTGACCTCACTGTCAAATCAGCCTCCTTGAGCGGAGACATTGTCGTTGATGGCGCATCACTGCCGCGACTGATTGATGAAATCCCGATTTTGGCAGTGGCTGCCATATGGCTCAATGGCACCTTAACAGTGAGCGGTGCAGAAGAATTGCGCAAAAAAGAGTCAGATCGCATTCGCTTAATTGCAGAATTATTGCATTCGGTCGGCGTGGCGGTTGACGTTCGAGACGATGGGTTTCTCCTGCAAGGCAATCCAGATTGTGTCATCCATGCCCCATCTGGGGTGATAACCACCCACCATGATCATCGTATTGCCATGGCCGCCAGTATTTTGGAAACCGTGGCCCGCTCGCGTGGCCAGCTTACAGGAGATGACTCCCCCTGGACGTTGGATGACAGCGATTGTGTGGCGGTGTCCTATCCTGGGTTCTTTGAAGACTTGTTGTCGTTAACGCAAGCAAAACGATCTGTGTCGTCCTAACCATGGATGTGTTTCGGACCCTGCTTAAGACGACCGATCATCGCCCCTTTCCGCCGCCGTCATCTGCTTGGGTCATGAAACAGACGTGGCGCCATGTGTTGTTTCTTAATATACCCGTCAATGCTGACGCGTTGGCTGAAACATTGCCACATGGGCTTGAACCAGATACCTACCAAGGGCAGGCTTGGCTCAGTATTGTCCCTTTTCAGCTGGCCATGGCGCCTAGGGGGTTTCCAAATGTCCTTTCGGAGACGTTTTGGCCCATTGGCTTCAATGAACTGAATGTTCGCACCTATGTGCGGCTTCAGAATCAACCGGGGGTTTATTTTTACTCGCTGGATGCGGATGATCCCTTTTCGGTGGCATCTGCACGTGGACTCTTTGGGTTGAATTATCTCAGGGCCAAAATGACCTTAACCGTCCCAAAAGATGTTTTTGCAGAAAGTATTGTTTTTAAATCCCAACGCAGGCATGCACCGTATCCATCCAGTTTGTTTTCTGCGCGCTATCAACCAGAGTCAGAGCGCCTGGACGTTGCACCTGGATCGCTTGCAGAGTGGCTGACCTCTCGATGGTGCTTTTTTTGCCCAAACAAATCTCACGGGTTTATCCGAGGCGATATTCACCATGAGCCATGGCCGCTGTATCCAGCCAAATGGCAGATTGAGGCTGAATCCTTACTCGTCGATCATCACTTGCCTGCAGCGCAAGGAGAGATGATCGGCTATTTTTCACCCAAGGTGCACGTATTGGCCTGGCCGCCTCAAACTGTCTGCCAGGGGTGCTGAAATTTGTGTCAAAACACGAAGCATCAGCAGGCGTTACCTGCTCGTGCTTATGCTGATTTTGTAAAAGACACACAACTGTTGGGCGTATCCCATATTGTGATTTTAGACAACTCGGGCACGCTTTTTTGAAGCTGATCAAATAAATAACGACACAAAAACTCCGTACTCGGACTAATGCCCTCAAATTCTGGCAAGGCGTTTAAATCGCTGTGATCCAGGCGTTCAATCAAGGGCTTGAGGGCGCCATCAATTTTTTCAAAATCAACACAAACCCCGGCCGCATCCAGCGTTTCGGTTTGCACAAAGGCTTGCACCTTGAAGTTGTGCCCATGCAGTTGGGCACAGGGGCCGGTGTAGTTAAGTAATCGACGAGCGGCACAAAAATGTGCCTGAATCATGGCTTCAAACATCATTATAAATTATGCCATACTCTTGCCATGGTTTCAGTAGTAATTATGACTGAAGAGCAAGACGTGCTCAGAAGCGACTGGCTGGCAGAAGCATTAATCAGCTGGTACCGAGGTGTTGCGCGCGATTTACCATGGCGCCAGACCAACGAGGCTTATAAAATATGGCTATCAGAAGCCATGTTACAGCAAACCCAAGTGGCCACGGTTATCCCCTATTATCATCGTTTTTTGCAAGCATTTCCCACGGTTTTTGATCTGGCCAACGCACCGCAAGATCGCGTGCTAAAGCTGTGGGAGGGGTTAGGCTATTACGCACGGGCTCGAAATCTGCACAAAGCGGCCCAACGGATTGTTCAGGACATGGGTGGGGAATTCCCCAAAACCCTCGCAGCCATTGAAGGTTTACCCGGCATTGGGCGCAGCACGGCTGGGGCTATCATGAGTTTTGTCTATGGTGCCCGAACACCCATTCTGGATGGCAACGTGAAGCGGGTACTAGCGCGCTGGATGGATGAACCCGAGCCCATTGATGTGCCCAAAGTGACCCATCGGCTCTGGCAGGCCTCGCAATCTCTGGTGGATGCAGCATCGGATCCGGCCATTTTGAATCAAAGCCTGATGGAACTTGGAGCCACATTATGCCTGCCCAAGCAGCCGCGGTGTTTGGTCTGTCCAGTCAGTACCCATTGCCGGGCGTTTCAGCACGGGACTCACCATGAGCGCCCGGTCGTCAAAAAACGAAGCCCTATTCCACATCATCACATTGGAGCCGGCATTCTTCAAGATGAGGCGAGCCGGGTACTCATTCAGCAACGGCCACAATCTGGCTTGCTAGGCGGGCTTTGGGAGTTTCCGGGAGGCAAGCAACAAGCGGGTGAGTCACTACAAGAAACCGTCCAGCGCGAATTATTTGAAGAGTTGGGCATCACGGTCTCCGTGGGTGCAAAAATAGCCCAAGTCAAACACGCTTACTCGCATTTTCGAATTACGCTGCATGCGTTTTGGTGTCGCCTGATTTCAGGGGAGCCCAAGCCATTGGCCGCAGAGGATATGCGATGGGTTACAATAGAGCAATTATCTGACTTTGCGTTTCCTAAAGCCAACCATGCCATTTTGAGCCATCTGACAGAGAGTGTTTACCCTGGCACTTAAGCGGAGAAAATAAAGCCCATGCGACTTGCCCAAAAATTTTCATTATCGTTTGCCAGCTTTGCCTTTATTATGGTGCTGTTTCCAGCCTTGCTGAAACGTCAGGATCCAAGCAAGGTTGTTGTCATTGCAGTTATTTCGGCGTTGCTAAGCGCCCTAGTTGGCTACATCATGGGTAATATTTTCACCCATCCCAAAGTCTTGTTAAAACGCTCATCAACGCCAAAACCAGCCCAAGAACCGCAACCACCTGCTCCTGTGGCATTGCCGTCGGCGCCAACAGGCAAAGCGGTATCTCCCCGCGTCATCCGATCTCGGGCAGCAGCAGCACTGGCCGGAACCTCTGCCAAATCAGCACCACCCTCGGAGCCTGAAGAAGCCTCAACACCATCTGAAGAAGTCTCCGCACCTGTGGCAGAAGCATCACCCGAGCCATCATCGGAAAAATCCGCCACTTCTTCTGTGGAAACCCCATCAAACGATCCTTTGTCGTAAATCCTCTAAAAATCTGTGACCACACCAGCTTTCAGGACAATCGCGTGATGGCTTGTTGACATGGCAACGTCAGTCTCAGCGTTTTCTGTGATTTAATAATGGCGTCAAGATTTTAATCCTAACGTTTTAATATAGGAGGATGCTGCTTATGTCTATCGAGCTCAGAGATCATGCTGAATGGTTGGGTGACAAAACGCTTGCTCTTGAAATTCCTGCACGGCGATCTTTCATGAAACAAGCGGGTCTTGGGTTGCTGAGCGTCGCCATGGCACAGCCTTTGCTGAGCGCTGTGGTCCATGCAGCGGATCACAACAAACCAGCCACCCTCTCTAAACGCCCCCCTGAAGCAAAAATACCTCCTTTATCTGTAGATGCGACAAGCGGCGCCATTACGCTGAAAACGTTTGAAGAGCGCTTTGCCCGCATTGATGGCCTCTCATCCAATCAATTGCAGCAGCACTATAAATTGTACGAAGGCTATGTCAAAAAACTGAATGCCATTTCAGCCCAAATCTCAGCCTTAACGCCAGAGCAACTCGGCGATGCCAACGGCACCTTTCATCCGTATCGAGAGCTATTGGTCGAGCAAACCTTTGCCCTCAATGGAGTGGTGCTCCACGAGCTGTATTTTTCAAATCTGGGGGTTAGCCAAAACGCTAGCAAAACACCGTCCGGCGTCTTGAAAAATATGCTCAGCAAACAATTTGGCAGTTTTGAGACTTATATGGCTCATTTGATGGCCACCGGCAAGAGTGCTCGCGGGTGGGCTATTACAGGGCTTAATTTGCGCGACGGCCAGATTCATAACTACGGGCTTGATGCGCACCATTTGGGGATGCCAGCCTACGTGATGCCCTTGTTGGTTCTGGATGTCTATGAGCACGCCTACCTGATTGATTTTGGCACCAACCGCGCCGCCTATCTTGACGTCTTTACCCGCAATCTCGATTGGGGCGTCGTCGAGCAGCGCCTGGCTCATGTCGGGCATCATCCAGCCTTTGGGGGGTAGAGTTTACCCTTGGGTGGATTTTAAAATTCCACCGCTTTAAAAGGCAGAATCCCGTGTCAATGAAGTAAAGCCACGACCCCATGACTCATCCCTCCCAAAACAAACCGCCCGAAGATTTGCGCACGTTTTTAGAGCAATTACGCGCCGCCGGTGAATTAATTGACATCACCGAGCCCGTCTCGCCGCATCTTGAAATTACAGAAATCGCGGATCGCGTCAGTAAATCCCAAGGCATGGCGAACAAGGCGCTGCTGTTTCATCACGTCATCGGCTACGATATGCCCGTGCTCATTAACGCCATGGGCTCCCACCAGCGCATGCTGATGGGGCTTGGCGTGCCGCTTGAAGGCGACCCGATACAGGACTATGGCCACATCCAACGGCGAATTGAGAGCTACATCAAACCCGATATCATGCACGGTGGCGGGCTGTGGGAAAAACTGGCCATGCTGCCCAAACTGGCCGATTTAAATAACATCTTCCCCCGAAAGTTCAAAGGTGCCGTGGCCCCCTGTCAAGAAGTGGTCATCACCGACCCCAGCCAGCCGATGCTCGATAAAATTCCGGTGCTGACCTGTTGGCCTCAAGATGGTGGCCCGTTTGTGACCATGCCCATCGTGATCGTCAAAGAGCCGGGTGGCGCGCGCAATGTGGGCATGTATCGCCTGCAGAAATACGATAATGTCACCACCGGCATGCACTGGCACAAACATCATGATGGCAACCGAATCTACGAAAACGCGCGCGCAGCCGGCAAAGATCGCGTCGAAGTAGCCGTGGCGCTTGGTTGTGCTCCCCACATTATTTACGCGGCCACGGCGCCACTTCCTCCCGGAATTGATGAGCTACTCTTTGCTGGATTTCTCCACAATAAGCCCGTTTCGCTTGTGCCCTGCAAAACCATTGATCTCGATGTCCCTGCGCATGCGGAAATTATTCTGGAAGGCTATGTCTTGCTTGATGAAAAACGCTGGGAGGGTCCCTTCGGGGATCACACCGGCTATTATTCTCTGGCTGATGATTACCCTGTATTTCACGTGACTGCCGTCACCCATCGCCGCGATCCGCTGTATTTAACCACCATCGTTGGCAAGCCGCCGCAAGAAGATTGCTATTTGGGCAAGGCCACCGAACGAATTTTTCTCCCCCTTCTGAAATTGTTTATTTCTGAAATTGTCGACATGAACTTGCCTTGGGAGGGTGTGTTTCATAACTGTGTTATTTTGAGCATTGATAAGCGTTTTCCTGGCCACGCCAAAAAAGTGATGAGCAGCTTGTGGGGCTTTGGTCAGCTGATGTTCAGCAAGTACGTCGTTGTGGTCGACAAGCACGTGGACGTGCAAAACCTCAGTGAGGTGGCCTGGCACGTCTTCAACAATACCGATCCGCGCCGCGATATGATGTTTGCCGATGGCCCGCTGGATATTCTGGATCATGCCACGCCGTTGTGGGGCTATGGCAGCAAAGTGGGGATTGATGCCACTAAAAAGTGGGAAAGCGAAGGCTTTACCCGCCAGTGGCCCGATGAAATTGAGATGAGTGACGACGTCAAAGCCCAAGTAACAGCGCGTTGGGCCACATTATTTGCAAATTCATCAAAATGATGCTATAAATTAAATCTTAATAAAATTAAACTCCAAGCAACATTATAAATTTACACTTCAAAATCTCTGGTCATCTGTTGTAAACGTATTTTGTAGGTTCACAAGTAATACGGCGTTTAAATACTTCGAGCAAGTGTTTAGGC
>JAYKJM010000117.1:0-7012 GCA_035285385.1 Vampirovibrionales bacterium | reverse complement strand
GTGTCAATCTTATTAGTTGCAATTATATTGCAATATGAGCACCCTCACAAGCATCGCCACGCCATTGCGTTATTTATGTAACACACGGTTTACGCTACACTGGCGCCATGGCTGCCCCGCAATGGATTATTGTAGGCCTCGGAAATCCGGGCTCAAAATACGCAAATACTCGCCATAACATTGGGTTTATGGCGCTTGATTATCTTATTGACGCGCTTGCCGCTCAAAGCGCCAAACTCCCTGCCGGCGTGAAGGCAACCGCCTGGCAGGCTCGCATCAATCAAGCCTCAACGTTGCTGTTGCAGCCGGCCACGTTTATGAACCTCTCTGGCGAAGCCCTGCAACCGCTGCTGGCGTTTTATAAACTCTCCATTGAGCAGGTGATTGTTATCTATGATGATGTTGCCCTGCCGTTTGGACGCCTTCGGGTGCGTCAAGGCGGCGGCTCTGGCGGTCACAATGGCATAAAGTCTATTATTCAGCACGCAGGAGAAAAGTTTATCCGCGTGCGGGTTGGCATTATGCCTTCTTGTCTTATCCCAAACGAGGCACCGACTTCAGAGCCACCGATTAAGTCATCTGCAAAAATTTCAGGTGATCTGGCTGATTTTGTGTTGTCACCATTTTCTGGTGGCGAACAAAAGCAACTGCCGCATATTCTGAAAGCCGTCCATCAGGGGGTGCATGTCATTATCTCTCAAGGCACCCCGGCTGCAATGAACGCTGTTAATGGTGTAGCCTGCGGCTAATATTATTGAGCTTTTGCTTCGGCGTTTTTGGGCGCTTGTAACGCCCGAATATCCGATGCGGTGAGTTTTTTCGCTTGAAATTTAAAGCTCGACCCAAAGCCGCCTTCTTTGACTTCGTAGTCGGTGTAAACGCCCTCAATGGCACCTTCACCTTGAGCACCGGAGCCCTGTTTGCCGTTTTTGACCTCCCCTTTGCCATCGGCGGTTTGCCCGAGCAAACCGTGCGCCTTCACGCCATCTGAGAAGGGGCCCTCCTCGGTGAGTTTCACGTGGTAGTCAATATGGGCATGATCTGTGCCGGGATGATTGGTAATAAATTTGCTTTCATATTCTTTGCTATGAATAACAAGTTCACCTTTTTCATTGAATTCGGCGTACTCTTTGTCATTAAATTGCACTTTTTGACCTTTGGTCAGATCTTTGCCGTTCAAGGTTGCTTTGCCGTTTTTATCAAACGTGAGTTTCTGATCCCCAACTTGAACATAGACTTCACCCATGATGGTTGTACCCGGGTTAGTATAACGATCAAAACGGGCATTGAATAAATAATTTTTGTCCGTGATGATATTGTAGGTTTTACCCTCTTCGCCCTGGACATCAAACTGTTCACCATCAAAGCCTACAAAATGAGGGTCTCCCCAGACTTTCCCTTCTTTACCTCCTTTATAAGGTGCTGGAATGGGTGGTAAATCGTGCTCAAATGCCCCAGCAATAGGTGGCAACTGATTCCAATTTTGCCACTGTGGTATTTGGAATGGAGGTTGTGGCTGCCAAGGAGAATAACATTGCTGTAAAGGCTGTGGATATGGCATCATCACTGGCGGAAATTGCCATTGTTGCGGCATGGGGCTTTGAGCAAAAGATGGTGCAGCATTAAAAAAGTTGACCGAGCCATTGACGTTACCAATCAGAGGGGTATTGAAGCCTCTTAAGCCGAAATTATTTTGCCCAACTGGCCAGGGGTTTTGCGTGAACAATGGCAATGTAACCTGTGGCTGCGGCACTTGTGGCGGCATGTAAGCCAGCTGGTTAAGCTGATTTAATTGATTATTTTGCTGATAGACATTGAGATCTTTAATATTATTAGTTGTGTAATGATAGCTTGTTCCATAATTACCGTTTAGGGGACTAAAAAAGTTGGTGTTTAAAGACATGTTCATTACCGGGATCTCCTTCTCTCTCTCTCTTCTCGCTTGCACGTTAAGCCTTGATTCTATTTTGAATCGCTAAGATGGTGATGCATGGGATCGTTAAAACCCTTGCGGTGCGTTGGATTGCGCTTCAACTATGAAGGGGTGCTTAATGACTGAGCCAACAACATGATGCATGAATTTAGACTATTTATTTATTCTAGTTTGATTTTTTCTTCTGCTCTCTCTCCTGCTCTTTTTGGCTCGTTGCTTCTCTCGAGTTTATATATTTAAAATAACAATTTTTTTAATTGAAAATTGCCCTCTCAGGAGCCCAAAACAACGGATTTTATATTTTTTTAAGTATTCTGATGCTTTTTTGATCGGTTTTTAAGCATGAAGTCCGTAAAATAACGTACAATCAAGGTGCGCCATCGCCCGTTGATGGCCATTATTTGGCAAAATACTTTTGCGGAGGCACGCATGTCTGAGGCAAGGTCACTTCGTTGGGAAATGTTGCTCGTAATCGCCAGCAGCTTGGCGATTGTTGCGTTTTTTTTGCTCACTCTGGTGCCATTTAGCCCTCATGCTTTCTGGATACCGCCTGCCCAGTGGCCGTTGCTGGGGGTTACCCTGGTTGGGGGTGTGCCACTGATTACACAAATTACACTGAAGCTCATCCGAGGTGACTGGGGCGCCGATTTTCTTGCGGCTCTGGCGCTGGTGTCTGCGGCTTGGCTTGGGGAGTATTTAACGGCGGTTCTGATTATTTTAATGCTCGCTGGTGGTCAGGTGCTGGAGTCCTACGCCATGGGCAAGGCCTCCGGCGCGTTAAAGGCATTGTCTGAAAGAATGCCGTCTGTGGCTCACCGAAAGCAGGCCGGACATCTTCAGGATATTGCACTGGCCGACATCGAGGTGGGCGACAGTATCGTCATTTTTCCCTACGAAACCAGCCCAGTGGATGGTACGGTGATTGAAGGCCATGGCACCATGGATGAATCTTATCTGACCGGAGAACCCTATCAAGTCGCCAAGGCGCCCGGCGCCACGGTCATCTCGGGAGCCATCAATGGGGATGCCGTTCTGGTAGTGCAATGCGATAAGCTGCCGTCAGACTCGCGTTATGCCAGTATTGTTACTGTCATGCAGCAAGCCGAGCAAAAACGACCACAGCTCAGGCGGCTGGGGGATCAAATTGGTGCTATTTTTTCGCCCATTTCCCTCTTTTTTGCTCTGGCTGCCTGGTCTTTCTCGGGTGATCCGATGCGATTTTTGGCCGTCTTGGTTGTCGCGACCCCTTGTCCGCTCTTAATTGCTATCCCTATCACGGTGATGAGTGCCATTTCCAGAGCGGCTAAATCGGGCATTATTATTAAAGACCCCGCGGTACTAGAGCGCTTGCCAACCTGCCGAACCGCCATTTTTGACAAAACAGGCACCCTGACCTATGGTCAGCCCACGTTGACAGACATTATTCCCGCCCCTGGAGTGTCAGCCGAGAGCGTCCTTCAGGGGACAGCCAGCTTGGAGCGCTATTCCAAGCACCCGCTTGCAACCGCCTTTCTGAAAGCCGCCGAGCAAGCCCATCTCTTTTTGCCTGAGGCTAGCGAGATCTGTGAGCAACCCGGAAAAGGCCTCTCTGGCACTGTTCAAGGGCATAAAATTCAGATAACCAGTCGCAAAAAATGCCTTCTGGCGCATCCAGAGTGGGCTTCCTTGCTGCCCGCCCCAACCCCTGGCCTAGAGTGTATTGTGTTATCTGATGACAACTATGTAGCCACCATCCGCTTCCATGATGCCCCGCGATCGGATAGCCATTCTTTTGTAAGCCATTTGGCGCCGTCACATCAATTCTCAAAAGTGATGCTCGTCTCAGGAGATCGTGAGGCAGAAGTTCGCTATTTTGCAGAGCTGGTTGGCATTCAGGAGGTTTTGGCCTCACAAAGTCCAGAGCAAAAACTGGCCATTGTCCGCTCAGAAACACAAAAGGCACCAACCCTGTTTATGGGAGATGGCATCAATGATGCGCCTGCACTGACGGCTGCAACAGTGGGTATCGCCTTTGGCCAGCCGTCGAGCGTCACCTCTGAAGCGGCGGGTGCGGTTATTCTGGACAACACTCTCATTAAGGTGGATGAGCTGATTCACCTGAGCGTGTCCATGCGACATATCGCCCTTCAAAGTGCCTTAGGGGGGCTTTTATTGAGCCTTATTGCCATGGCGTTTGCAGCCAATGGATTTATTACACCTGTAGCAGGGGCTTTATTGCAAGAACTCATTGACTTAGCCGCTATCTTCAACGCACTGCGGCTCATCGTCAACCCTCACCTTAAAACCGATATGGTGGCGTAATCTCTTAAGTGATAGAGCCCCGTCCATGCTCTTTGCCTGGTTTATGCCGCTATTATGATGATGAGCTAAGATAGATTATCATTTAAAATGAAGCGGCTGCTAAATTTTTCGAGGTTTTGCGAAGCTACGTTTTAGGACTTATTCTTTCATAAGGTCGATAAAAATTCTAATATTTTTGAATAGACAATTTCGCGCTCTAAATCAAGCGTAATCAGATGATCTGAACGCTTCAGCCAGTAAAGCTCTTTTTGAATGGATCCCAGGTGTGCGTTCAGAAAATGAGCCCCGCTTGGATCCACAACCCGATCATGCGGAGATTGAATAATCAATGTCGAGGTGTCTATTTTAGGAACAAGGCTCTTGACCTCATTGATTAATGAGAGTGCGCTTTGAACGGATCGCAAGTTAAACGTTTTAATATAAGAAAACGTTTCAATATCCTTTCGTGTCTGACTATCTTTAATGGGAAGCCCGAGCCGTGGCACATATTCTGTCATGTGACTTGTCGCATGGACTAACGGTTCAAGCCGAAGCATAGGCAGGGGGCGTTTTATTTCCAGAAAAGGGCTTAACAGCACAAGAGATTTTACCGGATAAGTGTGCGCCAATTTTAAAGCCAGCGGACAGCCTGTCGAAAATCCAATGAGCGAAACATGTTGATGTGTTTGCGCCAATTCTAAATAGGCAGATTCACAATGATGGTACCAATCTTGCCAATAAGAGCGCGGCATTTTAGCATAAGGTTCACCGTGGCCGGGATAGTTAATGCCTCGAACACTGAAGCCTTGAGGGTATAATGTCTCACCCACGGGGCGCAGCTCATAAATCCCGCCTCCTAAGCCGTGGAGTAGCAAAATGGCATGACCTTCAAATGGTTGGTGATGGTTAGGCCAGTAAAACGGGTCATTATTTAGCGCCAGTTTCTGAGATTCAATCATCGTCTATGCCTTGCAGAGTAACAAGTAACGCTCCCACATCGCTCTGCGCCCCAAGAGGAGTAAGACTTGTAGCATTGACATTGCTTAGCCTCTATCATTTATCCTGATTCTTATCCAGCTTATGTAGCGCTTGAGTTGAACGGTAAATTCTCAATACGATGGTCAATACGCACCCGCCGCACATCAGTGGAATGAGGGATGGCCAGACGCAATACCCTAAACATGTCAAAAGACACCCCAACATCATAATGGCAAGTCGATCGGTTTGCCCACAGGGCCCCACGGATTGGGTTGCCCCCCGGCTGTTAATTCCAAAATACCCAGAATCTGAACCCAGCCGCACAGCATAATGAGCATTACATTCCAAGGCCATGCGCTATACGACCATAAGCCAAAGGCCATTAAAATATCTGTTAATTCACCCGGAAGCCTGTTCAAGTAGCTCCCCAGATTTGATTTTTTATCAAACTCCTCAGCCACTAAGCCATCCAGTGTGTTGACAAGCATCCGTGATGCAATCGACAAGATAGCACCCAGCCAATACCCGCGATACAGGCACCAAGCGGCAAGTAAGCCAGGCACAATAGCCAATAAAGAGAGCCCATTGGGAGACAGACTTCCAACGCCTGGAATCTTTCGAAGGAGACGACGAAGAATATATTTTGTTTGATATAAGCCTAAGTCTGGTTTAATACGGGGATTTAGCGGCATGTTCATAACAAGTAAAGCTCCCTTTTGAGTTTATTTAGCAACTCGTCAAGATTTTGACCTCTGTAGGGTTCAAAAAATTTGACACTTAAACGTTGAAACGGTCGCCAAAATTTGCTATGAGAAGGCCATGCCAATTCGGTTCCGTTGACGCGAGCGGGTAATACCGTCCAACCTTCTTTAATTAATAGTTTAAGCAACCCCGAGTGGATTTCTTTAGAATGTCTGCTTCCACTTGGATAAAAAAGAATCCAACCGGTTTTCAGATGTTTCAGATGCTGATACCAGCTCTTGATAGCACGCCAATGCATGCGATCAAAAGCAACCCCCTGGCATAATAATGAGGCCAGGAGGGCTTTTGATGTGGTTTTAAAAAAATAATCTTCCGCGGCCAGAACCATAAGATTTTTACGATGCTTAAACGGCAAGGCTGAAAGTAATATTGGCGTATCCAGATGTGACTGATGATTGGCAACAACAGCAACCCTATGTTCCTTTGGAACATGGCCTGTGACTTGCAATTTAAACTGAATCCGAACAAATAGAACACTAAACCAGCCACCAAACCACCTAAAAAAGTCCCAGGTGATATCCGCCGTCTTGGGGTAATTGCCCAGACGCTTGCAAAGTGGTTCTCCAAAATCGCAGCTTGGTTGATAGTCAAATTTCATAGGTGGCTTTCTGGCCTGGTTGAACGTCTGGCATTAGCATCCAAAGCCTTGATGAAAATAGCGCACAATATAAAAAAAACTGGAGACACCCAAATCAGACTATCCAACCTGTCTAAAATACCACCATGGCCTGGTAAAAGAGTGCCAAAGTCTTTTACATTCAAATCTCTTTTAAATGAACTCATCACCAGATCCCCCATTTGACCGCCAAAACTGATGACGAGGCCAATCAATGCAACCAGCCACCCTTTAAAATGAGGAAAAGCAACGGGCCAGTTTAAAAAAGCAATGACGATGCTACTCAGCATGCCTAACAGAGAGCCTTCAAGGGTTTTTAGGTAGTGTCGACAATTAAATTGTGATAGAGTTTCTCCAGAGAGTCTGGAGGATTTTTACATGGCTGAATTGTCAGATGCACAGTGGGACAAGATCAAAGACGCGTTACCCGGAAAAAAATCAGA
>JAYKJM010000116.1:0-5326 GCA_035285385.1 Vampirovibrionales bacterium | reverse complement strand
TTGGATTTGAGCCAGGGAGACGCGGCTACCGTCAGTCGACTGAGCTGCGGCGTGCATACTGGCACCCATGTGGATGCACCGGCTCATTTTCTTGAAGCTGGTAGGCTGCTTCACCAAATTCCTCTTGAGCGCTGGCTGGGTAGTGCCCTTATCGTTGAGATTGATCATCCTGATGTCATTACAAAGGATGAACTGGTGCGTAAAATTCAAACTCCCGACATTCAAGCTAATGGCGTCATAGAACGTGTTCTTTTTAAAACTCGAAATTCAAAAACGCGCTGGTTTGAACAGCCCTTTGAAGCAAACTTTGTGCATTTGCAGCTGGATGCGGCGCATTGGTTGATTGAGCGCGGCGTCAAGCTGATTGGAATCGATTATTTATCACTGGAAGGCTTTTATAGTCAGGGGGCGCCTGTTCATAAGGCCTTGCTTTCGGCCAATGTTCTTATTCTAGAAGGGCTATATTTGGCTGATGCCCCGCTTGGATGGGTAGAATTGATGTGTCTGCCCATGCATTTACTGAATGCGGAGGGTGCTCCCGCGCGCGCTATTGTTCGACCTCGTTGATTTTTAACGGCTCTACAAAAAAGCCAGCGGGTTGCTTATGGCAGGCTATTCATCCAAAAATGGCGTTAAGCGATGCTCTCACTAGGCTGAAGCGTTTATGAACAGACGTTAAGCTAATGATATAAAAATATTGGCCAAAATTAAGAACACGTTCTATAATAGAAAGTACTTTACTTTTAATACATAGTTACTTTTGGGATTCTTAAAGTACGTTTTAAAAAGTTTTAAGAATCCTTACATAGTTTAAAAGCCGCAGGGCATTTTAGGATAGATCCCTGGTTTAGCGGCAAGAATCACGGGTATTAAGACCCATCTAAAATAGAGTTTGTAATTTGGGATGGCTGGGTGATAGTCAAAATATTTTTTTAAAATTTTCTTGAACATATTTCTGTTGATTGTGAGATTAAACCTAATAACGCTATCAAAGTTAAATGAAGGGATTTCAAGGAACAACACACGCTCAGTGTTCATTTGGTCATACTGAGCGATGCCCAATAATGATGTGCATTACGGATTTTAATTTGTAGGCTTTTTACAAGCGATCTGATGTCTTAGGCCTTCTCAAAAAGGCTAAATGTCAGACGGTTTATGATAGGAGCGCAACCACCATGCCCAGAAAGACGCTACATTCAGCAGCATCGCAGTCGCAAGAGCGCTACCCTTATGATGATGAGATGTGGCGCTGTCACCGAAGCAAAAGAACAAACGCACGACGTCACCAAAGCTTAGGCGGCAAACAACATTCACATAAGCTTTTGATGGCTTGTCGTTTACAAAACAAGAGTCATCCGCTTGGTGCTGAAGCCGTCTTTTAAAGAAAAGGTCACCTCTTTTTTGTTGGCAATAATCACGTCACGTTTTCAGGATTCAGCCCCTCACGACGTTATACAATCAGTTTTTTGAGAGGGTCATCTTCAGCAACATGATGGCTAAAAATGTCGGGTTGAATCCATCATTTGCCATGGCCTGTAACTATCTCAACGTCAAAGGTGATGTTTTAAGCCATGCTTTTCTGGTTTATGACACAATATAGTTACCGCATCGATGTTGTTTGATTTTTCTTGCAACGCGCCTGTTCCCTGAGAACCATGTGTAATGGCGTCATCACGGATGAACCTTGTCAGGGTGGAAACACAGCAGCAATAAATCCAGTGGACGGGTATTACACGGTTTACCAGGTTGATGCAGGCCGATGCGGTTTTATAGTTTTAGGCAGAGCCCTCCTTTAGGCTTATAAGCTCTTGAGGTGTTTCTAAAGCGAGGCTAGCTAGATGCAGTGTATAATTTCAGAAGGCCTCACCATTTTTTTAATAAAATTGCAGGCTTTTTTGAGTCCCTTTACTGTTTTTTTCTAAATTTGGAGATTATTTATGAGCGGCCCACAAACTTCAGCCTCAGAGCCACGTTCTGGCTCCACCGTCCTTGGTGGCTATCCTTGGCTTGCGCGTATGATCGACAAGGCGCGCCTTGAAGCGGCCGGTCAAATTGAAATGTTTGATTTAGAGTATCCCTGCCCCATGGATCAGCGTTTATTGGCTCAATTTAAAATGGATGGTCGAAGCTTTCAGCAAATTGTGGTCTCCGCGCCCAATGATCAGGCCATCCTTGAGGCACTCAAAACACACGGTGTTGCCATTCAACCCTCCTGAGGCTTCTGCCAAATCAGCAGCGACAAACCTGGGCTGCCGGCAGTCGTTGAATGAAACCTTCCAGCTCTAACATTAGTAAATGTTCTGCTAATTTTGCAGGCGCCACGCCAGAGGCCTCCTGAAGCGCATCAATTGAGATAGGGTCGAAAGGAATAAAGGCAAGGAGGCCTTGAAGGTGGACATCCAAATGCTCAGCTTGCAACAGCGGTTGATGGTGGGGTTGGCCATCAGGTAAATCCTGACGTGAGGGCAATGGCTGAGCCGCAGGGATGACCCAGTTTAATTCCGTCAATAATTGCTCGCCGCTTAATAAGGGGGTGGCACCTTGGGTTAATAAAAAATTTGGCCCTTCTGCATTGGGGCTTAAAATATTGCCTGGCACCGCAAACACGGTGCGCCCTTCCTCACTGGCTTCACGAGCGGTAATCATGGCGCCACTTTTTCGGGGGCATTCAACCACAACAGAGGCATAACAGAGCCCCGCAATAATACGATTGCGCCGGGGAAATGAAAATTTACTGGCCTTGACGCCGGGGCCATATTCACTGACGACCGCGCCACCCGCCTCAATAATCCGCTCACACAGGTTCTTATTCTCAAAGGGATAATAGCCATCAATCCCGCAGCCTAATACGGCGACCGTGGGCAAGTGCTCTCTGAGGGCGGCTTCATGCGCCAGCGTATCCACGCCCAAGGCCAGGCCACTAATAATGGTGACCCCACTGGGTCTGAGATCGCTAATCAGTTTATTGACCACCTGATGTCCGTAGGCACTTGCTTTTCGCGTACCAACCCAACCGAGCGTTTTCCCCTTCAGTGCCTGACTATTTCCGCGCACAAACAATAGTGTTGGCGGGTCATAAATTTCTGACAACAGTTTGGGATAGCGCTCATCCTCAAGGGTGAGAACCGTTACATTGTGTTGCTGAAGGCTTTGCAATAATTTTTGAGGGTCGAACGATTGCTGCCTCTGTTGCCAGGACAATTGAAGCGCTATCGGCAATTGCCACGTAGCCAATTGCTCAGCGCTGGCCTCCCAAAGCGTCAAAGGCGACAGACCCTGAGCCAGTAGTTTCTGAATCGTCTTTGGACCCAAGCCATCAATACCGTTTAAGCCCAGCCAGGGGAGTAATGCTTCTGAAAGCGGTGGGTTTTTGCGCGCGGCCTCTAAGTGTTTGGTCATTTTTTCAGTCTAGCTCACAATTTTAAAACGACAGTCTGAGGTTAAGTCACAATCATCAGCTCATCATGCAAGGCGTATTCCGCCTCAATCCATAACACGTTTTTCCATCCTGATTAAACCATATTTGCAGACGTGCGGCTCAATCTGGCAAGCTTCTCAGCAGAAGGCTAAAGCAAATCTGCGATTGCGGTCATGGCATTTTTCAAGAGTTCATCACCCGCACACCGATTCGTCTCCACCAAACAGTCTAGAGTTTCAGGGTGAACATCATCCCGTTTTTAGATGAATTCATGATGCGGCTCAAGATGTTTGACAATCAAACGATAGACATAAGTATAGCGTCTCATCTCGAGATGATGGGCTTGGTTTAGTTGGTAAGTGTCCTCAAGCCGTTACCCTTTTGATGTGTTCTGTCTCTTTCGCCAAGGGTTATGCCTCTAGTAACGCTTAAATCAGGGGGTATTACCGCATAGAACCAATTGTTGTCCATCGTCTAAGACACCCTGATAGGAGCCCCTCTAGTGTTGTTTCCCAAAAAAGTTGAAGGCCAAGCGACTATAGAATACGCTGGTGCTATTGTTGTTACGGCTGCCATTGTAGGAGCCCTCCTGGCGTTTGGACCAGATAATTTCAGTGCCATGTTTAATAATATTATCCAGACCATCAGCTCCAATGTCACCGACCATAGCGCAGCTGAAACAGGCTAAAACATGCCAAAACAAGCCAAAACAAGCCAGAGATTAAACCCTTTTTTAGTCTAGGCTTAGGGGCTTGCTCTTTTTATAAACAACGTGAGTTAAACGCGGATGGTCTGACCGCACAATCGGCTGTTAGCGAAACGGTTGAAGGCGCTCCTTCCATGATTGTTACTTCAGCCTGCTCAGCAGAAACCGAAATAGCAGCGACAGCAGCCACTGCCACCCCCCATGGCGGTGACACCAACGCGCGAGTTGAATCGGCAGCCGATGCTGTTGGACGTTGACCTGATTATCCAATGTCATTAGGTGCTGATTCAGGCTGAGCACCTGTTTGTGTAAATCCTTCAGATGTGGCCGAAGACAAGCTCCCTGCGTGCGTAAGTTAACTTGCGCGCGCTCGAGCTTTTTAATAAACAGCCAGAAGCCAGCGATAAGCAAACATTCTGCAAGGATGATAACGGGCCAAAACATCGTTGTTGATTACTCATGAGGCATGCTGAATTTTAGGTTTTTAAAATGATGACACCCCTAAAGCTTGCAGCAGCTAGCAGCCGTAACATGATTACATACCAGGAAGTTTGAAGCCAGGCGGCATAAAATCTGTCAGTTTGCTCATGCGCTTGTTGGTTTCTTCATTGACTTGGCGCGTGGCATCATTGAGCGCCAGCAGTATTAGATCTTCGAGAAGGCCAGGATCCTGGGCTGCATCGGGTTGGATTTTGATGGCTTTAAATTCAAATTTACCGCTACAGGTCACAGAGACGGCACCACCGCCTGCCGAGCCGGTCACTTCAAGGCGTTCAATTTCTTCTTTGATGGCGCCCATTTCGCCCTGCATTTTTTGCGCTTGTTTGAGCATTTTTTGCAAATCAAACATTCTTGAAAATCCTCACAAACAGATATTATGCATAGCCTACCGTGCTTGACCCATCAGAACAAGATAAATCTTGATGCTCAAAATCAGATTCGGCAAGGCTGAACATAACACAACACATCACAAAGTGGTCAAGCCAAGAACCCTCAGATGCTTTTGGCGCACCAACGCACGGTTTAAGGCATAGTTCTTCTAAGGGATAATTCTCACGTCTGCTTTATCCTGAATTTTTTGTAGCCCCCCCACAACCACGACATCATTAGCATGAAGGCCTTTGGTTACTTCAACCCAGCCAGGTTTTCGAAATCCCAGGCGGATGGCTCGCTTGTTGATAGTGGCTTTAGCCGATTGTTTC
>JAYKJM010000115.1:0-5185 GCA_035285385.1 Vampirovibrionales bacterium | reverse complement strand
CTAAACATGTAGAGCTCTGGGGTGTTGGGTCCTCTGCCCAAATGCTGGGTAATTTTGCGATACTCGCCATGGCGCAGGTTGAGCGCCTTGAGGAGGGCTTCAACCTCGGGGCTCAGATCGCTGGGCAGCGGGGCGAGAAAATTTGGCGGGGTGAGGGTAGCAGGCATAGGGCGGATGGCCGAGCGGGCAGCTGGTAAACGGGATTTTCTTTATTTACGTAACCCCATTATACGCCAACCCGCACCCGCGGATTTAACGGGGTTCTTGTAAATGTTTTAAAAACGCCCAATAAATGTCGATAAGCCCCTGATACCCTTGTTGAATATTATTGGGTAGTTTTTCCCAAGCACCCTCGCCGTGAAGTGGGTATAGTGTTTTTTTACCACCTTGCTGAGGGGTGACAACAACATTTGATTTCTCTAAATTTAATGCGTGCCAACCATGCAATAGAGGTCTTGCTATTTCCATTCTGCTAAGCGGAGAAGGCCTCCCACAATCCAAAATAATAGAGTCTCCAGGCTTAATTTCAAAACTATCAAAGCTAAACTCAGAAGTTCCATTTGGCGCAATCGATGTTCGGGTTTGGTATCTAAAAGCGTGCCCATTTGCCCGCACCCCTGGTTTTTCATAATCATCACTGCCAACAATCAAGTTTCCAGATGGTTTACGCCCTAGCGTCATCTGATGATTATGCGGTTTGTTTGTAATGAGCTCCCCTTTGTCATTACATTCTCTAGGAACCACGGCATTGATTTCTATTTTCTCCGCATCTCCCAGCAGTGTGGTCAGTAAGTCATGAATGTTTGGCTTTAATGTGAAGCGTTTATAATAGCTAAGTCTTCCCCAATTGGGTAAATCTTCCTCAAGATTAAGAACAAACTTGCCCCCAATTATTTCTTTGTTTGGCTTAGTGGCTAGTAACGTTTGAGATGGTACATATAGTGTTCTTCTTAGATAGCCGGCAAACTTACCATCATGCTTTCGAGATGGTATAGGTGGAAGGAGGGGGGGGGTAGATACTCTAGTCATGATTCAAAAAAACCGCCTTGTAAAAATAGCCTTGGCGTTAAAGTCTAAATAACCCAAGGAAAATTGCAAATAGTACCATAATTAATTATTTAATTTTATTTGTTTACTCCAACGGTGCTCAAGGCGGCCTTGTGCGCTTCATGATGAAAATGTCACCAAAATTTACAGAAACACACACCGTGGCTTTTGCGGCATGGTTCATGCAGGGGGCACTATTGCCCAAGCGGCAATGGTTTCACCGCATCGGCGATGCCATAGGTAACCGCCTCCTCGGGTGTCATGTGCCAATCGGCGCCGCGCGAAATTTTTTCCTGAAGCAAACGCTCGCTGAGCTTGCCCTGGCTTTTTTCAACAAGGTTTTGGCATGTTAATTGGTTGAAATGGTTCAAATAGTTTCCAATTTGCAAAAAATCAAACGCAAACTTGGGCGAAAGCTCTCGAGGAAGGTTATAACGGCTTTCGTGAATGAGGACGCTGCCTCTAGGGCTTATAAATCGGTGGCCTGGTGAGCCATTGGCCAAAATTTCAGCTCCGGCGCTCTGTGCTGTGTCGGCATAAATTTCAAGGGTAATGCCTTTCTCTTTTATGGTCTCCATGATCTGAAGCAAACGCTGCTTTTCAGCGTTGCTGCCACCAAGACAATGCAGGCTAATGTAAATGGTGGGTTTTTCTTGCCTTGGGCTATTCTGACTCGTGTTCAAGAGCGCTTCAGCATGAGCCATAAGTTTGTGAATAAAACGAGACGTATTCTCATGGTTCAGTTCAAGAGGAGCCACATGAAACTCTTTATTGGGGGGCTGTGCAATAGGCATTTGAGATAAGGCTGAGGCCTTTTTTTGCGGTGCGCTTGAGGGGAACGTTTGGCTGGAGGGTAAATGTGTTTTGGGCTGTGCCGAAAAAGAAACGCAATGCAAAGCTGGCATAACTGGCATAATAGGGTGATCCAAATAAAAAAAATAAACATTAATAAAACTAAAACGATAGTTCTTAAAAACAGCTCAAACAAAAAAAGTGCGTGCTCATCGTTTGCCAGTGTGCGTGCTATGCTAAGGGGATGAGTAGCGTTAAAATCATCATTGCAGGCGTTAGCGGCCACATGGGCAAAGCCGCTTATGACGCCTTGAGCCAGCCTCTCAGTGTGGGGGTGTCTGAGGCGCCTGATTTTAAAATTGTTGGCGCCGTGGCGCGTCAGGCGGCAGGCTCTAAGTTGCCCTGTGGGCTTAAAATAGCTGCCAGTTTGCAAGAGGCTCTGAGATTTGCCCCAGAGCCGGCGGATATTGTGCTGGATTTGACCTCTCCTGAAAACGTTTTTGAGCACGCAAAGCTTGCCATTGCATCAGGGGCTCGCCCTCTGATTGGCGCTACCGGCTTAACGCAAGATGAGCAAGCCACCCTGCATGCCCAGCTTATAGACAAATCGCTGCCCGGGGCCATGATTCCAAACTTTAGCCTTGGGGCTGTGTTGTTAATGCAGTTTGCCGCGCAGGCCAGCCGGTATTTTGATGCGGCTGAAATTATCGAGTTGCACCACCCAGGCAAGCACGATGCCCCCAGTGGCACCGCCTTGTTGACGGCTCAAAAAATGGCTGACGTGCGTGAGCGCTTTAACCCCCACTCTCGACGAGCTGAAACCCTGCCCGGGGCTCGAGGAGGCGTGTATCAGGCGATGCCAGATGCCTCCCATGATGCTAGCTCTGAGGCGTCTGATTCTAAAGCGTCCAATATTGCTATTCATAGCTTGCGATTGCCTGGGTTGGTGGCGCATCAGGAAGTGATTTTTGGCGGGCTTGGGCAAACCCTCACCATCCGTCATGATAGTCTGAATCGGCAAAGCTTTATGCCTGGCGTGATTCTCGCTGCTCGTTGGCTGATGGCAACGGACGCCCCGCCTGGTCTGACCATTGGGCTCGATGCGATGTTACCCTCATGAGCGTCTGTGGCGTGAGCGCACTGCCGTGAAAATTCTGCATGTTTACCCCGATTATGATCACATGGGTAGCCTTGAACGCAGGATTCTGTTGCTTTGTGAGCAGTGCCAGGCGTTGCCCGACATGGAGCTGATTGTCGCCTGCACGGAGGGGGGGCAGCTTCAGTATGCCCTTGAGCGTCTGGGTATTGCCACCATTGGCTTGTACAGCCCAGACTGCTTTAAAAATCCCCACTTGCGGGCGCTGGATTTAAAATCCTACTGGCAAGCCAAGCAGATTGCCGACAATATTCAGCCGGATTTGGTGCATGTGCATGCGGGCGGCGCTGAAAATCTGATATGGCGTCTTTTGGGGCTGCCGACCGTGTTGACCCTCCACGGTTATAGTAGCCTCTCCAGCAAGGTGGCTCCTTTATCTCCCATTAAGCGGAGTGTTGACGCCCTGTTTCGTACTCTATTTTGCTGGAGTGCTCGGTGGATGAATGGGGTTACCTGTGTGAGCTGGGCAGAGGTCGAACGACTCTCGCAAGAAGGCTATATACCTGATGATAAGCCTGTTCATATCATCCCCAGTGGCTTACCCATGGCGACGTTTCAGGCAACGATCGCTAAAAATCGATTCCTCTATGACCCGACGCACTTGATGCCCGACTATACCCCAGGTGATCCGGTCATTGCCTGGATTGGACGTCTGGAGCCTGAAAAGCAACCTGATCTTTTTTTGGCGCTGGCGCGACAGCTCTCAGCCAGTTTTCCTAAGGCCTGGTGGCTCTTAATTGGGGAGGGTTCACTCAAAACGGCGCTTGAGGAGCATGTGCACGGCGAGCCGATTCCCAGGCTTTTAATGCCCGGTTTTTTGCCGGTTGACAGCGTATTGGCTTTTTCGTCGGTTTTGGTGCACACGCCAAAAGCAGCTGGTTTTGGCATGGTTGTGCTGCAAGCCATGGCGGCTGGTGTGCCCGTGGCCAGTTTTCCTTTGGGCGGCGTTTGTGATCTGCTTGAAAAGATGTCAGAGTGTCTGACGCCATCGTCGTCTTTGCTGGATTTGGCCACAACCGTGCGTGCGCTTTTGTCTCTTAATGCGGAGGCGCGTGTGCAGTTGTCTGCCGCGATGATTCGACACGCAAGCCAACACTACGATGCCGATAAGCTTTTGCTGCAATGGCTGGGCTTGTACCAGCAGATGCTTGAGGGGGACTCTTAAGTGATTATTGCGTCGACTTTGCGCTACACTTGAAAGGTTGTTACGTTTAAAGGCGTGTTTATTTTGACTGTCTTGTTGAGCGTGTGTGTTTTTTATGGCAGATGTGATTTCTTCCTCCTCCTCCTCTAGTCCTTCAATGACTGCTTTGCAGCTGGATTCTCCCCAAGCTCTGCGCCGCTTAGCCAATCGCTTGCGCCTCGATATTATTGAAATGATTTATCAGGCGCAATCCGGGCATCCAGGAACGTCGCTGTCGTGTATTGATGTCTTGACGAGCCTCTGGTTTGGTCACATGCGTCACAGTGCCGCGCAGCCAGACTGGGCAGATCGGGATCGATGCGTGCTTTCCAAGGGCCATGGCGCCCCTGCCCTCTATGCCGTGTTGATGGAAGCTGGCTACATTGCAAACGATCAACTGGCCACGTTGCGCCGTATCCATAGCCATTTACAGGGGCATCCGGCCAGTAAGCACGTGTTGGGGGTTGATGTTTCTACAGGCTCCCTGGGGCAAGGGTTAAGCTGCGCCGTGGGGATGGCACTTGGATTGCGCTTGAATCAGAGCCCTGCAAGGGTTTATGCGGTATTAGGAGATGGTGAGTGCCAGGAGGGCAATACGTGGGAGGCCATCATGAGCGCGGCGCATCATCAGGTGAGCCGACTGACGGCCATTGTGGATCGAAACGGGCTGCAAATTGACGGCGATACCGAGGCCATTAAGGCGCTTGGGGATTTGGGTGAAAAATTTGCCGCTTTTGGCTGGCGGGTGTTGCGCGTGGATGGTCATGACATGGCGGGCTTGTTGGCCGCGTTGAAATCAACCGACGCCCACATGGGCGATGGCTTTGTGGGGCAGCCGACGGCCATAATTGCCAAAAGCATCAAGGGCAAGGGGGTAAGCTTTATGGAGAATCAGGCGGGATGGCATGGCAAGGCGCCCAATAAAGAGCAATACGAGGCGGCCATGGCCGAGTTGCGTCACTTGTGCCAAGAGGCATGAACCGGTTTTAGGGCTGAGGTGTTGGTTT
>JAYKJM010000114.1:0-5805 GCA_035285385.1 Vampirovibrionales bacterium | reverse complement strand
CTTGAGTGTAAAAGCATTGTGCCCGCAGGTCGATTGACGAGCTTGTCGCTTATTGGAGCTGGCCTTCTGCGTTTTGTGGTTGAGGCCACACGTGGCGATGTTTTAACGACGGCCATTGGCCTTTCAGCCTCCCAAATTATCAGTTTGTGCATGCTGCTGTTGGGGATGCTACTTTGGAGCGTCAGTTCAGGCATACATAAAAACTCTCAGGAGACCGCTCTCGATGAATCCTAGAGCACGCCTGGCTTGCTGGATGGGGCAATCTGCTGCCCTGGCGCTTAAGCTGAGTGGCCAGGGTGCTGCAACCAGTTTGCCCGGAAAGCTTGCCTTGGCTGTAGCGCCGTCACTTCTGAGCCACTTGAATCATCTAGGGCAAGACTGTCTGCGCATTGGTGTTACAGGCACCAACGGTAAAACTACAACCGCAGGGCTCTTATCGGCCTTGTTAGCGGCTATAGATCCTGCCGCAGGGCTTTTACACAATCGATTAGGCGCCAACATGAAAAATGGCCTTGTCACAACGCTTTTAATGTCAGAAAAAAAACTTGCCAGAAGTCAGTACGCGGTGCTTGAGGTTGATGAAGCCTCCTTGGCAGGGTTTACCAGAGACTTTCCGCTCAATACGCTTTTGGTGAGCAATCTTTTTCGGGATCAGCTTGATCGATACGGCGAGCTTGATACCACCGCAAGGCTTATTGCTGATGGCTTTGCAAGCGTGCGCGGTGGCCTTATTCTCAATGCCGATGATCCGCTGGTCGCCAGTTTGTCGTTAAAATCGTCGTTGCCGTCCCTTTTTTTTGGGGTTGAGTCGGTTGTTTTTCCGGATTCGCTCCCCCATGAGCCAGATCTGATGCGGCGCGTGCCTTTTCAGACAGAAGTCACCAATTGCCCGCTCAGTGGCGAGCCGTTAAGGTATCATCGTCGTTTTTATGGCCATTTGGGTCATTATGCATCAGCCAACGGATTTTCACGTCCGATGCCCCATGTGGTGGCGCGTCAGATTAATTTACACGTCCACGCAAGCACTTTGTTAATTGATATTTTCCCTTGCCCTCAGCAGAGCCCTTCTCAGCAGCTGACGCTAAATGTACCATTGCCCGGCCTTTTTAATGCTTACAACTTATTGGCGGCAATGGCCGCTTTGGTGCACACCACACAATTTAAGCCTCTGGATGAAACCATTCTGCAGGAGGCCTTGAATGCCTTTAGCGGTGTATTTGGACGGGCTGAGGCTCGAGATATTCATAATCGCTCCGTGCGGGTGTTTCTGATTAAAAATCCTGCCGGTGCTTCCGAGGTCATTCGCCTGGTGAGCAGCGACCCCAAGGCAAAACTGGTAATTGCCATTAATGATGATTACGCCGATGGACGAGACATTTCGTGGTTGTGGGATGCTCCCTTTGAATGGTTTTCAACCATTCAGCCGCCTGTGGTGGTGTCTGGTCGTCGCGCTGCCGATATGGCGGTTCGCTTGAAGTACGCAGGCCTTGACGAGGGGCAGCTTCAGGTTGAGGCAAATCCGAAGGAAGCGATTTTAAAGGCAATTGAAACCATGGCACCAGATGAGACGTTGTATGTGTTGCCGACCTACACGGCTCTGCTTCAGTTGCGTTGCTGGTTGTCTGGCTGGCCTGTACTGTCTGCTGAGTGAGCACAGCAGGATTGGCCTGCCCTCTGAAATTGTAATGCGTTTCGTTATGTTGGAGTGAGGCGCTTTTCTAATTTTTTTGAAACCCTGGCGAAGACTCAGATAGCCCGTGATAGTCGGGGTTTTGCTGAACAAGCGCTTCCATGCGGTTGGCGTTTAAGGCCGCGCTCAGTTGCTCCAGACGCCAGAGGAGGCTTTGGGGCTGGTTTCTCTTGAGTTTTTTGACAGGCGCGGCCATTGCTGAAGGCCGTGATGTTGGCCGAAGTTGCTGCCAGACCGTGGCTTCCATGGTCCAGGCGGCGGTTTCTTCCGCCAGAGAGTTGCTGCCATCTCGATGCATTCCCTCATGGGCAAGAAGTGCTGCTAAGGCCTCAGGCGGCGCGTTTTGATGATAGCTATTGATAAAAATCATATGCTCCCCCTTGGGGCCAATCCAGCTGAGGGCGTCAAAGGCTTTGACCCCTTCGCCCAAGGTCGCCATGTCTTTAAACACGGCATGGGCCGGCATTTGAAGTATCCACTGCAGTGAAGACTCACCAGCCGTGCCCGGTAGAAGCCTCAGTGCCGCAAGCAACGCTGGCTCTCGAGTTACTTGATAAAATTGTAGCGGGCTGTAGACGTTTTTTGAACGGCTCGTGCTACGGAGTTCTGGGGTGTGAGGCGGGGTGCTATTGGCCTGCACGGTTTGGGCAAGCAGCAGGGAACCCATCAGGCAGAGCATCCACAAAACGATTCGAAACATGACCATTATGCCTTATGGTTCAGATTGGCCAGATTACTCAACGACTTCAAAGCCTAAATCTTTTAATTTGGCTTGACACGCTGTTGCCCAGGCTTCGTATCCACAGCCTTTGATGAGGATATTCATGGGGCTGGTAGGATAATCTCGGCAGAAGGTGGGGCGATCTTCATAAATTTGACATAATTTATTGGCTCCCAAGTTGCGGCAATGATAAAACACCACACGATCTGCCGACACGTTAGAGCGCGTGCTTTTACCGCCCACCAGGGCTAATACGCGATCAATATGGGAAGCCCCCTCCGGGTAAAATGTTTTGGCAGCCTGCGGGGAGTCATGCGGAATAAAAACGCTTAAAAAATCGCGGCAGGTTTCGTCGCCCTCGGCGGCGCGCGCCAGCAGATCATCGACCGGCAGGCTTGGTGTGGCCACACTGCAACATGCGGCCTTGGTGTTACACGTAGCGGGCTTGGGAACCTCCAGAATATCTTCCCAGCGGGGTATAGGCTGATGGCTCATGAAGTGCCTTTTAGAGGGGTGCACGTGAAAGTGGTTTTTTAAATAGAGGGGTTTTAGCCGTGTGACATCCAATGCATCGACACGGAGGGCTTTAATAAGGGTCATCGAAAGGCTTAACTCTTTTTTACAAGAAAAAGCTAGCCCAATTTAGAGTGCTCTAGGAGCCCAGACCCACTTTGCGGCGCTCTTCGACAGGAACTAAATCATCAATGGTTTGATACACCTGCCGCAACAAGGTGCAGATATCGGTGGGGGTGAGGGATTGCTGCTGATTTTTCACGTAGCTGGCCACGATGTCTTTGGCGGCGGCTAATTTGACTTCTTTTGAAACGCGCTCTTCCATGACGAGGACTCTCCTTTTGGGGCAAAATGACGGTTACGAGATATCACATGTCGTGATGTTCATGATGTTATTGTAATCAGGTTTATACTTAAACTGTATCGTTTATCGCTCAATGCTTCAAGAAGGATTTTAGATTCAATGGATACCTTGATGACCCTCAGCGCCCCAGGCACCTTACAATCCAGCATGGATGGCTTTGATTTCCAGAAGCTTGTGAGCCTCAAAGGCCGTGATTTTTTGACCATTCTGGACTTAACCCCACAAGAGTGCCAGACGTTGCTTGGTTTTGCCCGTCAGCTCAAAATGCTCAAGCGGGGTCGGGTGCCGCATCGGTTTTTAAATGGTCGCAGCGTGGCCATGTACTTTGAAAAACCCAGCAACCGGACTCGGGTGAGCTTTGAGGTTGGCATTTATGATCTGGGTGCCCACCCACTTTATTTGCGCAAGGAGGAGATCAACCTGGGTGTGCGTGAAACCATTGCCGATACCGCCCGCACACTCAGTCGCTACGTGGATGCCATTATGATTCGCACCTTTGCGCACAAAGACGTCGAGGAGCTTGCCGAATGGGCCAGCGTGCCGATTATTAACGGCTTGACGGATGATCACCACCCGTGTCAGGTGTTGGCAGACTTACAAACCATTCAGGAGCATTTGGGCGGCTTTAAGGGGCAAAAACTCGTGTTTGCCGGCGATGGCTGCAACAATATGAGCCATAGCCTGATGGAAGGCGCTGCGTTGGTGGGCATGGATTTTGCTGTGGCGTGTCCGCCCGGCCATGAACCGTCGCCGGTGGTGCTGGCGCGCGCGCAAAAGATGGCTGAGTATACGGGCAGTCGAATTACGGTCACCAACCAGATGTCTGAAGCCCTCAAGGGGGCGACGGTGGTGTATGCCGATGTTTGGGCCAGCATGGGGCAGGAGGCTGAGGCGGAGGCACGCAAGGCGGTGATGATGCCTTATCAGGTCAATGGCGAGGCCATGGCGCAGGCAGACCCTAAGGCGATTGTGTTGCATTGCTTGCCGGCGCACCGCGGTGAAGAGATAACGCATGAGGTGCTGGAGCGTTATGCGGATGTCATTTTTGATGAAGCCGAAAACCGTCTGCACGCGCAAAAGGCCCTGATGGCCGCCGTCATGGCGTAAGGGCTATCTTTAAAGGCATCAGCATCATTAAACCGCTCTGGTTAAGTTAAAATCAGAGCGGTTTATTTCAGGTACTCAAATAGCGAATGAGTTAGTTTTCACCGAAGAACCGAGCCAAACTGAACGCTTGAAGTCTGAGCTTTAATAACGATTGACTTCTTACTTACGGTGACTTGTTAGCGCTTGATTTGTCTTTCCTAATTCAGTCCACATGGCATTTCTATCGTTAAAGCCATCCATTGCTGTCCTTGGGCGCCGTGCTGTTAAGGTTTGCGGTGGACCGGTTTGAGACTCAGCCGGTGCGCAGCCAGTAAGAGGAAAAGCAGTTGTTGTTAAAGTACCGATTGCAGCAAGCGGAAGTAAAGCTTTTTGCAATCGATTTAAGTGTCGAGGCGATTGTCTGTTACTAACCAAATGCCCTGACCCACCAAACGAAACCTGCATAACGCATATATCCTTATTAAAACGTAAAAACGGTACGTTAAAAACCACCTAAACCAGTCCAAGCGCTTGCTGGCATGGATGTGATGATTAGAGACCAATAACAACCTAGAGTTTCTGTATATTGAAAATAAAATTTCACTTTGCGTCGTAATGTATGATATTTTCACTGCTTCCCCGTTGGGTGTCAATTTTTTGAATCCTTTATTTTACAAATCTTTAAATCGTGGTTTTGGGGGTATCTTGTAGGGGGCATGAAAAACGCGCCACAACCCCTGCCGAGGGGCGAGTGGCATTGATTACGTTTTGGGTTTACCACCCACCAAGGCACTGCCAAACAATAATAGCCCCGCTGGACCGAAGAACTGTAGCATCGCTCTAACAGTGGGTGATCTGGGCGGGCCGTCCTCTGTAATTGTTTGTCTGTTACCGAGTAGCGTGCGTAATTCTAAAATTTTAGTGTTCTGAAATATTAATCCAGGCACTGGCCGATTTAAAAAACGAGAGACGGGCAGGCGACTCGTGGGTGAAGAGATATTTTGCGGTGAACAAGAAACGACCGTTGCGGCCACTGAGGCGCAAGGCCCTAATGTATTTCTATGCCGTAAAATGCGTTGAAAAAATGGCCGAATTAACATCACAACTCGAGGGCTTTCTGACACTTGAAAAAACAGGGGGCTTTGCTCACTCATATCGCCAGGTGGCGAATCACGCGTTAGCATTATTAAGATATGATTGATGGGGCAATCATCGACTCAATTTTTTACGATTGCAAGAGATTACACCAATTCGCTTTGCGCCTCAAGCTGGCATATGAATCTGTATGATGTACGCGGATGCTGTTATTTTTTCAAGCCTTGGCCTTGCGGTGGGGCTGCTTTCGGGGTTGCTGGGTATTGGCGGCGGTATGATTTTAATTCCGGCGCTGATGGTCTGCTTTAGTCGCCAATATACCTTGGCGCAGTTGAC
>JAYKJM010000113.1:0-5461 GCA_035285385.1 Vampirovibrionales bacterium | reverse complement strand
TTGATGGAGGACTTGATTCGGGGCTAAATTCAGGGCTGGATTTAGGGCAAAGGCATTTACTGGGCCCATCAGAGGGTGCTTAAGAGCATTCTGGTGATGAGCGTTCTGCGGACTGCTGGCGTGTTTTGAGGTCAACGCCACAGACGTTTTCTGCTCTTGAAGATGTCGTGCAACGTCTCGATCACCTAAAACCTTGTTGACGGCAACAGGCAATAGCCCCAAAATTACCCAAACAAAGCCCATAGAGAGCATGTCAAGCGGTAAGCGGACTTTATTGCCAATATGATCGGCGACCAGTTGCTCTATTTTCATTGCCTTTTGAAGCTTGTCTGCCGCCGCGCCTTTAAAGCTTGGCTGCTGCTTGAACGATAACAGGATGCGATCGCGGGCTTCTGTCAGTTGTTTAAAATGATCATACGTTTTGCTGATGAGCGCCTCGAGCTTGGGATTTTGCTCCACGTTGGTGCCAAGCTTTGCCAGCGCTTGCTTGAGCTCAAAGGCGCTGACCTTAAAATTATCCAATGGCACTTTAAAGGACTCATGTATCTGGGTGAGCTTATCGAGGCTGGGCAGCGCATTGAAAAAACCGTGTCGCGCCGAGGCGTCTTTGACGATAGCGGCCATCACGTTGCGGTTGTTGACTTTAAAATTGGTGGCCAATGAATCATAGTTCAGCATGTCACCAGGTTTACCAGCCGAACCCGGGGGCTTCAAGTCAATACCCGTGAGTTTTTTAAGGGTAGAGGTAAACCCATTTTTAATAATCTCCATCCCAAAGAAAAACCAGAAGGAGGCCCATATATCTCGAAGGATAACATCGCGCACTTCATTGGCGATACGACCCTCTTTGCGTGCACGCTGATCGCGAATAAAGCCCATCGTGGCCCGTGAGCCAATCATTGAAAAGCTTGCCAGTAAAATCAGCCAGCCGCTGGCCGGGGCAACCAGAGAAGGGCGTCCCAGTTTAAAAAACCGCTGTGATGAAAAATCTGCATAATCGAAGGCTGTGAGTTTTTCCCCTGCCTTTTTGGCCCAATCAACCAGTTTTTTTTGAAATTGCACGTTTTGTCCGCGGGCGTGTTGTGCCTCAAGGTTGGCAAGTGCTTTTTCAGACCATTGCTGAACTTGTTCTGGCTTGCGCAGAAAGCGTTCAATGTTACCCATGGATTGGGCGTTAACACCAGCAATGGTCATGCTAAGCGACCTCCTGCCTGGGGGCTAGCCGTCACAGGAAGAGCCAAAACAGGCGCCAAAGGTGCTGATGCCAGAGGAAATGGTGTCGCGTTTGAAAAATTGCCAGGCATCGATTTAGCGGGCAGCGAGGGCTTGTACATATCGCCTGATGGGGGTGTGGTTGGGCGAATGGCTGCGCGATTGGCTGGATACGATTTGCCGCTTTGAGCCATCACGGAGATGCTTGCAAGCCAAATCGCATTAAGCACGCCTGCCACGATGATCCAATTCAGTTTTTTCTTTAAAAGCCCTTTTTGCAAAGCTGTAATTTCTTGCGTCACGGTGGCTGCATTCAGATTTGGCTGGTGCAAGATCTCAGCGGCAAAGCTGCGCCATTTGCTAAGCCGCTGCATCATTTTATCAATGGTGAGGTGGCCACTAATAGTAGGTTTGATTTGATCCAAACGCTCCAAAAAATGGGCATTGACGGGTCTGAATCGGCGATGAAAAGTCAGCAGATTACTCTTAAGCTCTGCCGTCAACAGTTCAAGCTCATGGCTGGCAGATACGGCAGCCTGCTTGTTAAGCTCAGTTTGAGCAATTCCAGAGGATTTTGCGCTTACCGCTCTCAGGGACGCCTCAGCCCACCGCTCACTCCACTGGGTGATGTAAGCTGGCAGCGTCAGCGCTTGAGATTTTGCCGAAACTCGAAACGAGCGGGTCTTGCCAAAGGATTGCACCTCCTGCATCACCTGAGAGGTTAAGTCCTCAAGCGTCTGTTTTTCGTTGCGCCAATTTTTGAGCTGCCCGTATAAAAACTTCTGATGCTTGGGCGCATTGTGCGGTGCCACCGCATGGAGCGAGACCTGGTTAAACGTATGAGCTGTTTTAAGGGCTTTTTCCGAATAATCTGCCGGATCAAGCAGGTTTTGTGACACGAAAGAGGCCAGTAGTTCTCGCTGTTTGCCAGGCGATAATGGCCCCATTGATGCTTGAGGCAGTTGCCCTGCTAAAAATTCACCAAATTTTTGATTGATGGGCGTTAAAAAGCCACCAACAGGCAAAGAGAAAGCCTCACTGCCACCAAAAAAAGTTTTCCACAACGCAAAACTGACCGACGGCACCATTAAGAGAGAGGGACCCGCCTGAACTTCTCGAATGGTTTCTTCAAGGGCATTTGGATAATCTAGCCCCTTGATGTTGCGGCTCAGCTGGCGCCACCGCCTTTGAAGCGGGTTCAATTGTGCCGCTTGTGGATCCTGATTGACATCATAGGTATGTCGACCCCGTGCAAGCGCTGTGCCAATACGGGTAAGCCACATACCCATATCGGCCACAAGCAGCTCGCTGATGTAACTGGATTCAATGGACTCAAAAACAGGGCGTGCGTGGGCAATCAAACCACAGACGCCATCACTGACAGCACTGCCAAAGTAAGGCTTGCTCGCTGAAGTACGAGTATAACTCCCAAAAGGTGGCGAGAAAGCAGATTGAATCACAGGAGCTGACATATTAAAGTGCGTGGAAAAAGCGATATTAAATTTTCGAGTAAATGGATCTGTATTGGGCGAGCAAAACAGCGAGATAAAACCCGATAGTAGTAAAAAGTAAGGTGGCCGATAATCAAAATCGATTGAAGACGCTGGGCTTGGCGAGATTCAATAAAAGACCGGGCACGGTTAAAAAGATGGTTGCCGGTGCGTCATAAATCTGAGCGTAGCCTCTCGACATGGACAGAGTGAGTAAATAATCAGACACTTTCAGGATAAAGAGAGATGACGACAAAACACCGTACATGTTGAGCGGCCACTTTCTCTAAGGAGTCGGTTTTCTTGATAAGCGTCTAAATAATGCCAAAGGAAGCTTGAAGGCGCAAATCAGTGTAAAAGTATCCTTGTGCTGATTAACGCGGCTCAATGCAATAGCGTGCTACATTTAGAAGGCTTTCGCAATAATTTGTTAAGTTCTTTAGAGGCGCGCTTGGGGTCGAATGTCTCATTTAACAACCAAAGCTCAGGGTAAAACTGTTTTAACAGACTCACAAACAGGCTGGCAATGGCTGCTGGCAGATTGGCTATTGTATCAAAATCAGTGGCGTGAGCACTACGCAATCGGCTGGGATACCCACTCAGGGTTGATTCAGGCCATCTGCCCCATCAGCCAACTGCCAAGCCAATTGGTAGATTGTCATGCTGAAAACACCTCCTCAGTAAGGCTTATTAGCCCAGGATTTATCAATACGCACACGCATTTGAGCCTAATCTCACCAGAAGATGATAATGCCCTTAATGAGCCTGGCAATCAAGTATCAGGCAAGGATTCGTTTGTAAATTGGCTGCTAGCAGCCGCGCGGATGACTCGTCAGGCCAACAGGCCATCTGTTGCTGAGCGTATCAGTCAGAGTCTAAAGCCAATGCTCGCCTCTGGTGTGACTTGCATCAATGATATTGCCAGCATTCAGGAGTGCTCACAAGTTTTAGCTCATCTTAAAGCAAGCGGCCTACGCGCAACGGTCAATGTCGAATTTTTTCATCCTTTTGACCCCATGCAGCCTGAATTGATTGATGCTGTCGCAGAAAAAATGCAGACGCTTCTGGCAGACTGGCAAGCTCATCGGCTTCTTGATGTGGGTTTATCGCCGCATGCCCCCTACAACGTTCATCCTGAGGCTTGGCGGAGGCTTAGACTGCGCTTCCCAGACCTTCTGCTCCATGCTCACTTTGCCGAATCATCCGAAGAATTAACGTGGCTCCAGCAGGATCAAAATCCCTTTGAGCCCCTCCACCAGAAGCTTTTAAATCACGTTTTCTGGCCTCATGCCGCTCTTCGGGCTGTTGCTGATTATCAAGCCAATGCCGCTAACGCTCTGATAGACTGGTTATTGAGGAATTCTTTATTAAGCAAAAAAACCGTTTTGGCGCATGGCAGCTTTATTTCGGCAGAAGCTGCGCTGTATCTGCAAGAGCGTCTTCAAGCTTCAGAAGTCCCGCTTAAAGTGGGGATTTCGCATTGCCCACAAAGTAATTTGGCTTTGCACGGTAAAACATTAGATGTTCGTGCGTGGCAAAATCTAGGCGTTACGCTGCCCATCGCCCTTGGCACCGACAGTGCCCTGAGCAATAAGGATTTGGACTTGCGTGCTGAAGCCAGGCTAGCTATGAATTTGCACGACTGGTCGGCACAAGAAGCCCTTATGGCGCTAACCGTGCAAGGGGCACGCCTCATGGGGCAAGACTCTTTACTGGGCGAGCTCGACATTGGCAAGGCGGCAGATTGTTGTCTTTGGCAATCGCCGTTTAAGGAGTGGCCTGAGGGCAGCTTTGTTCCAGCAGAAGCCGTACTGTCAATAAAAACCCATCTGGTGGCCTCATTTGTCGCCGGGCATCCAATTTTTCAACCTTCGTTTAAGAAATAATTTATGTGGGTATAACTCTTATAAGAGAGAAATTAGCGGGGTTCATTGAGTGACGTTGTCACAGCATGACAACAATAATCGACGGCCGCTCGACGACATTTTTATTGAATCTGGATGCTGCTCACCAGAAGAGCTGCTAAGAGTTTTATTGATTTTAAACCTGCTTCCTTTCCTGTTACTGACGATGACCCAGCCGCAGCCATCTGCGGCCTTTTTATTGCGCCTCCCTTTTTATTGCGCCTCTATGATGCATTCAAACGCCACCGTAAAGTGCCGCCAAGCCAAGCTGCTTCAAAAAACATCAATACAGCGTGAGCAAGCCCGAACTCACGTCAAGGCAAAGTGAACGGTCGATGAGCCAGGCGCCAAAGTATTCAACAATATTGAGAACCTTGCAAAAATCGCCACCCAGAAAAACATCACCAAGAAACGTCAGCGAAAAAACTTACCAGCGTTGCTCTGTTAATAGGCGGGTTTAAACGCTGTTTTGGCCTCATGATAAAACCAAACGTTACAATAACTCCTGAAAGCCTGAAAGCCTGGCTCTCTAGGTGTTAAACGGGACGCAAGACCAGCTGGCTGCCAACAGGGTCAATCGTTACGTGGAACCGTCGAATGACGCTTAAGCCGAGCAGGCCGCCATAGCCCGAGCCAGCAGGAAAATCCAGAACCGTGACCTCAACATCCTTAAGAATGACGCCATTGACACTCAAGGAGCTCAGCTTGAGTTTTGGAACGGCAATTCGCCCGTTTGCAGTTGTGATAGTGACCCATTCTGCGTTTGAATAGTCTAAATGCAGCGATTTTGCGGTCTCCTGCGATATGGCCGTATAGGTTGCCCCGGTATCAAAAATAAACGTCTGCTTCACGCTG
>JAYKJM010000112.1:0-11905 GCA_035285385.1 Vampirovibrionales bacterium | reverse complement strand
TTGACTATTTTTGTCGGAACGACCGCCAACGGCAGCTCCCGCTGGCTGATGCTGCCGGGCGGTATCCAGTTTCAGCCATCAGAATTTGCAAAACTGTCTGGCATTTTACTGGTTGCTCAAGCCATTGTCTCTAAGCCTTCTATGCGTCATTGGCACACGCTATTTAGTTTGGGTTTATTGGGTTTGATTGTGGTTTTGGTGCTCAAGCAACCCAACGTTAGTATGGTACTTTTGCTGGGGTTGACCTCAGCCGCCATGGCATTTGTTTCATCTGGGCTTTCCTCTTGGTTCTATGTGATGGGATTGCCGCTGGTTGGTGGCTTTCTTTGGAATAAAATCCAGCATACCGACTATCTTTCTAAACGGTTGATCGGCTGGCTCAATCCTTGGGGAGATCCTCAAGGTACTGGCTATAACTTGATTCAGTCGTGGTATGCCATTGGCAATGGCGGTATTCTTGGGCGCGGATGGGGTCAATCCCTTCAAAAATTAAACGCCCTGCCGTTTCCGCATACAGATTTCATATACTCTATTGTTTGTGAAGAGCTTGGCCTGCTTGGCTCATTGGCCATGGTGACATTATTTGGCATCATTGCCTGGCGAGGTATTCATATTGCCCTGACGTGCCGCGATCGATATGGTCAAATATTGGCTTTTGGCATTACATTTAGCATTGTTATTCAAGCATTATTAAATATGTCGGTTGCCGTTGGCTTATTGCCCGTAACGGGCGTAACCCTTCCATTGGTTAGCTACGGCGGAACCTCGATTCTGGTGACCCTCTTGATGCTTGGGGTTTTAATGCATTGTTCCAGATTAACCAGAAAAAGTTTTTAAATTTTTTAAACAATTAATTATCTTTTGTAAACAACTGTTACAATTTTTGGTTATTCTGCTGAAGTTTTTAGACCTTTTCACCGATGTCTTTAATATCAGAGGTTTGGAAGCTCAACAAAAAAACGATAAACACCACGGACAGCTAGGAGGTTGAAAAACTGACTGTAACAGTTTTGTAAAATGTGCACCGTAAAACGATTGAAAAATGATATCCATCTTCTAAAGTGATTATAAGGAGATTAAAACAAGCTTAAGGTGAGACGTCTGACATTAAAATAAACGTTTAAAACATTTAGCATTTACCATTTTGAAGTGTGCCAAATCAGGAAATAGAATAGTAGTGGGTTAACCTTCCTCGAGTGCCATCGCATCCGTAGGGATTAGGGCGACGTATCGCCATTAAGATGGCTCACTTGTGGACTGCAAAGCCAAGACTTGAATTGAATAATGCTGATTAATTTTTTAGAGTCGTCATTATTCACGGGATGGAAGCAAAATACGCCAGAAAAACAAAAGAGATGTTCTCAAACAATGCATCTTTATTAAATGCATCTTAATCAAACATGCAAACATGAGATGACTTGATATCATCACTCCGTAAGTTGGTTGTTTATTTTAAGTAAAGTGAGCCTCTAATAAAGATCTTTTTCAGGGGTCTTGTTTTAACCTGCCTAAATTGCCATCAGCATTGTGAAGCCATTGTTTCTTGAGTGAAGGAGACGTTGCATTATGGGTTTAAATAGCACGTTGGTCATGTTTTCAACGCCAAAAAACGAGCCATCATCAGATACCCTCCAGGATGACTTAAACTTTTCAGCCGATGAGGATATCGCTAATCAATTCAGTGAGAGTGATTCGGATGATACCACCTCTGCCCATGAGGTGGTCGCCAGTATGGCCAATGTCCTGGATGCAGATAGCACGGTTTTGGTAGCCTATTTACGGAATGTATCGCGCTATTCTAAACCCGTTAGCAGCTCAGAAGAGCTTGCGCTGGCCAAGCGGGTTGCTCAGGGCGATCTTGTGGCTCGTCGTCGCCTGATTCAAGCTAACCTCAGACTGGTCATTAAGATTGCTAAGCGTTATTTACGTCCCGGGGTCAGCTTTATGGATCTGATTCAGGAAGGCAACCTGGGCTTAATTAAGGCAGTCGAGCGCTTTAACTATCGTCTGGGCTATCGTTTTTCAACGTACGCCACCTGGTGGATTAAACAATCTGTTTTGAAAGCGTTTGCCGAGCATGATCGCCCGATTCGTTTGCCTGGCCATGTCATTGATAGCCTTGCCAAACTGAAGCGTATCAAGCCGAAGCTGGAAGCCAAGCTTAATCGGCAACCCAGCAGCGAAGAGCTCTCAGAAGCGCTTGGGGTTTCGATAAAAAAGTTGCGCCATCTGGAGCAGCTTTCACAAAAAACCATGAGCCTTGAAGCGGAATCTGTCATGAAAGATGGTAACAGCCAGTCATTGGGTGATGTGCTTGAAGATGAAAAATGCATCCATATTGATGACGTCTTGTGGCAAAATGATGCCCTCCAAAATGTCCGCCAGGCCTTTTCAGCCTCGCTTAAGCCACGTGAGCAAGCGGTTATTGCAATGCGTTTTGGCCTTCGGGTTGAAATGGCCGGCAAAATGGCCACTGCGCAACGGATGACCCTTGCCGATATTGGTAAACAGTTTGGTGTTACCCGTGAATGTGTCCGTCAAACCGAGCTGCGGGCTATCAACAAACTGAAACAAGCTGCAATCCATCATGCGGCAGACGTGTAAACCTTAAATGCTTACAGAATCTCAAAGTGCTGTTATAATAAAATATCATTGGACTATCCAGAGGGTCACTTCTGGATAGTCGTCTCTGTATGTTCTAATGCGAATTTTCAAAATTCGCGTCTCAAAAAGCCCTCTAAATGCTTGATTTTTAAAGGTTAAGCCGTTCATTTATCTCATCAACGCAGTATAATTATTAAGAATTATTTCAAAAAAGTAGATTTTTTTTGAAAAAAAGTGTTGAAAAAATAATGGTTTAAAAAAGCTGTATTGTGTTTCTTTTCTTGTCACCGACGTTAGGTTTATAGAGTACCAAGCCACTATGAGCGCTGTGGGTAAACGTTTCCCTCTTGAAGATTTGCTAACTGTTACGCCCGATGCACAGGCTGAGTTTAACCAGTTGCTCTGCCGATTTGATCATCACTACGAGCAGGGCAAGATTGTTCAGGGCACCGTGGTTTCCATGGATTCATCGGGTGCTCATGTTGACATTGGTGCCAAGATGCTGGCGTTTGTCCCCAAAAAAGAGATTTCTCGGGCAGAATCTGCTGATGATCCGGGTTTGAAGCCTGGTGATGTCACGCCGCTTTATGTGTTGCGTGAAGATGCTCAGGAGGGTCACGTCATCCTCTCGCAGCGCAAGGTTGCCTCGGCGCAAAACTGGATTCAAGTTCAGGAATTGCTCGACAATGAAACTATTATTGAATGCACCGTCACGTCCTTGGTTAAGGGGGGAGTGCTGGTGGATATTTTTGGTCTGCGCGGCTTTCTCCCTTCCAGTCAAATTCGAGGCCGGCAACCGTTGGAATCCCTCATTGGGCAGGCGTTGCCCCTAAAAGTCATCTCGATGGATCAGCAGAAAAACAATCTGATCTTGTCTCATCGCCGTGCGGTGCCTGAGCAGAGTCAGGAGCAGCGCAAGGAGGCCATGGCAAATTTGGCAGTGGGACAGGTTCACGAGGGTGAAGTGATTCGCCTCACGGATTTTGGCGCTTTTGTCAATCTTGGTGCGACCGATGGCCTCTTGCCTCTGTCACAAATGAGCTGGCGTTGGGTCGAGCATCCCAGTGATGTGCTCAAGGTGGGCGACAAGGTGAAGGTTGAAATTATTGGCCTCGAGGCCGAACGCAATCGCGTCAGCCTGTCGATGAAAACCCAAATGAAAGATCCCTGGCAGGAAGTGGCCGAAGTGTATAAAGTCGGCTCCAAAGTTGAAGGTAAAATTACCCGTATCAAAAATTTTGGCGCTTTTGTTGAAATTTTTCCGGGTGTTGAAGCCCTGCTCTCTACCAAGGAGTTGGTGGATCAAGAACAAAAGACAGGCCAAACGCTTGAGCCTGGCGCTCTCATTGAGGTCTATATTTTTAAGTTCTACCCGCAAGAAAAACGGATTGGCTTAACCTTTTGGCCGGTCAATAACGAGCATCGCTCGCCGTATAAAACCCAGTTTGCCCCGCAATCTGACGAGCCTGCTCGAAGCCCCGCTGCATCAAAAGTGGCTTCTGATTTGCCGCCGCTTACCCCCTTGGCCGATATTGATGATGACGATGAATTGCCTCCGATTGAATCCTTCAGTCAGGTGTAATCACTAGCCAAGCGATAATCCGGCTATAATGGCCTTATGTATTTACCCGCTCAAAACCCGTTGGCCATTGTGCTGGTTGAACCCCAGATTCCTCAAAATACGGGCAATATCCTCAGGTTGTGTGCCTGCACAGGAACCACCCTGTATTTGGTTGGCGCGCTAGGCTTTCAGCTTGGCGATAAGTTCCTCAAGCGCGCCGGCATGGACTATGCCCTGAACGTACCTTTTGAGCATTTTTGGGATTTTGAAGCGTTGCAGGCAAGATTATCAGGCTGGCATTTTGTCTATGCCAGCACCAAAGCGCATCAATCACACTGGCAAGTCCACTACCCGCCACAAACGGCCTTGGTATTTGGCAGTGAGACCACCGGTTTGCCAGAGCCCTGGCTTGAAGCCAATAAAAATGACAGCATTCGCATTCCCATGGTTGCAGATACCCGCAGCCTGAATTTGGCCAATTCGGTGTCTATTGTGCTTTACGAGGCGTTACGCCAACAACAATTGATGCCTGAAACGATAACACCTGAAGTGCTATTGGCAAGATAATCACACCGGCTCTCTTAATTCTAAAAAAAATCAAGAGGCTGCGGCCTGCTGACGTAACAATGCTTCAATAAAGTCATCCAGTGCCCCGTCCAGCACCGATTGCACCTGAGCGGTTTCATGATTGGTGCGATGATCTTTCACTAACGAGTAGGGATGCAGCACATAGCTTCGAATTTGGCTGCCAAAATTGGCATCCAGTGCGCCCCCACGCAGTTGAGACAATTTGGCCTCATGCTCGATGATTTTAAGGGCGAGCAATTTGGAGCGGAGCATGTCCATCGCAATATCGCGGTTCTGAAGCTGGCTGCGCTCTTGTTGGCATCGCACGGCAATGCCCGTGGGTTTATGCACAATGCGAACGGCGGTTTCAACCTTGTTGACATTTTGTCCGCCCGCGCCACCGCTTCGCATGGTGTCAAACTCAATATCTTCGGGGTTAATAATCACGTCTTTGGCGGATACCGAATCGACCACGGGGCTCACTTCAATGGAGGCAAAACTGGTTTGTCTTTTGCCAGAGGCATTGAACGGTGAAATTCGTACCAAGCGATGCACGCCGCGCTCGGCGCGAGCGTAGCCGTAGGCGTAGCGCCCGCTTAGTTTAATGGTTGCGCTTTTGAGGCCTGCTTCTTCACCGGCGTGCTCATCGAGAATATCCAGCTTGAAGCCGCGTTGCTCACCCCAGCGCAAATACATGCGCAAGAGCATTTGCGCCCAATCCTGAGCATCTGTGCCGCCCGCACCGGCCGAAACGGTCAACAGGGCATCGTTGGCATCGTACTCGCCGCTGAGCATATGTTCCAACTCCCATCTGTCGAGTTGTTGGCTCAGGGTGGCAAGCTGGGTATTTAATTCGTCAAACAGGCTGGGGTCGGCTTCTTCAGCCAAGAGCTCCAGCAGGGTCGATAGATCATTGTCTTGTTGCTGAAAGGAGTCGGCCAGAGCGATATCGGCTTTGAGCGCGTTTAATTGTTGCATTAGTGTTTGCGCGATGGCTTGATGTTGCCAGAAGTCTGGGGCCGCGGCTTGGGACTCGAGCCTGTCGATGTGCACGCGTTTGTCGGCGGTGTCAAAGATACCCCCGAGCAGCTGCCACGCGAGGCTTGAGCGCCTCAAGGGTGCGGGTTTGCTCCAGTAAATCAAAATCAGCCATGATTTATTTATACAACAGTTTTAAATTTTTAATTTATGGAAATTTTTATTAATAACAGCTTTTATTTTAGGTAGTGTTTGACCTGTTGCATCACGAATACAAAATAAAATTTGATGCGTTTCGAACTTTCCACCTCGTTTTTGGGCAATCGTGGTTATTGGTTGCGTATGACCCGAACTCGAGCGCCTAAAGTCAACAAGGCAATGACTTCCTGTGTGGGTTGAAATGATAATTTCTCCACCAAATACTCTGCAAATGCGTTGTGCAGCTTGAGGAGTGATATGATCCGGTAGAATTGCATTTATCGCTCTGGGTTTCCCCATACCAAAGTGCGGCATGAGACACGCACTATTGGGACTTACAACATGTAAGGTGCGTGGGCTAGTGCGAAGAGGGGGGGGGGGCAGTGATGATCATCGCATGGCATTGCCTTTGAAGTAGAATTTACAGGTGAAGTCGAATTTATAGACTTAAATTATAAAACATGTCAAGGGAATTTTGTGCGTTTTTCAATTTGTTGTTCTCTCTTTTTTTTGGAGCCTGCTTGTTATGACCACCGCCACTGCCCATAACCCGGTGACCGCACCCAGTTTGCCTGCCAATATCTTTCAGCCGTTTGGGGGGCAATTCAGCAACCTCATCAACGGCCAAAAAACCCCTGCCCAATCAGGCAACACCTTTGAAAGCCGAAATCCTGCAAACCCGAGCCATGTTATAGGGACATTTCCTGCAAGTGATAGCAGCGATGTGGCCGAGGCCGTGGCTGCCGCCAAAAAGGCATACGATATCTGGCGGCTGGTGCCTGCGCCCAAGCGCGGTGAAATGCTCTTTGAGGCGGGTCAATTGCTCATTCAGTACAAGGAAGCTCTGGCTCAGGAAATGACGCAAGAAATGGGCAAAGTTCTGGCCGAAGCCCGCGGTGACGTGCAAGAAGCCATCGATATGACCTTTTACATGGCCGGCGAAGGGCGTCGCCTGTTTGGCGTGACCACCCCCTCTGAACTCAAGAACAAATGGTGTATGACCACCCGCATCCCCCATGGCGTGGTGGGTCTGATTACCCCCTGGAACTTTCCAATGGCCATTCCCAGCTGGAAACTCATTCCGGCCCTGATGGGGGGTAATACCGTTGTGCTGAAACCCGCCACAGATACCCCTCTGTTGGCACATCGTCTGGTTGAAATCATTAATTATGTGTTTGAGCATGCTGGCATGCCCAAAGGGGTTATTAACGTGGTGCACGGTGGCGGTGCCTCTGTGGGAGAGGCCCTTATGAACCACCCGGACGTTAAACTGATATCTTTTACGGGCTCGACGGCTGTTGGTCGTCGAGTTAACGAGGCCTGTGCCCCCAGTTTTAAGCGCGTTTCGCTTGAAATGGGCGGTAAAAATGCCATTATTGTGCTCGATGATGCCAATCTGGATTTGGCCGTGGATGGCATTTTGTGGGCGGCCTTTGGCACCAGCGGACAACGTTGCACGGCTGCCAGTCGGGTGATTGTGCAAAACGGCATTTACCCAGCCCTACGCGATAAACTCGTCAGCCGGATGGATGAACTCAAACTCGGCGACGGGCTGGATTCCAGCGTAAAAGTGGGCCCCGTGATCAACGAGGCCTCGATGCATCGTATTTTGGACTATGTTGCCATTGGCCAGAAAGAGGGTGCCAAACTGCTTGCTGGTGGTAAACGGGATGAATTGGCAGGCGCAGGCTGGTTTGTTCAGCCCACCCTGTTTGATGCCGTAACTCCTGCCATGCGCATTGCCCAGGAAGAAATTTTTGGACCGGTCACCGCGCTGATGCCTGTGGCCGACCTCCAGGAGGCGATTGCGGTGGCCAATGGTGTGGCGTATGGTTTATCGACCGCTATTTACACCAAAGACGTCAACGCGGCCTTTGTCGCCATGCGTGATTTGGAAGCCGGTATTACCTACGTCAATGCCCCCACCATTGGCGCCGAAGTGCATCTGCCTTTTGGCGGTGTGAAAAACACCGGCAATGGGCACCGAGAAGCTGGTCAGAGCGCGCTTGAAACGTTCACTGAACCCAAGGTGCTCTATGTTGACTACAGCAATGCCCTGCAGCGCGCCCAGATTGATTAACACGCCGTCTCGGTGGGGTGTCTCAAGATGTTCAAACCTAACAGAGCCGACCAATAGGTTGGCTCTGTTTTAAAAATCGCTTATTGATTCTCTTTTGACTTTTTTTCGTTGGCTGGCTTAGGTTCTGCCATCAGAGGGGTTTCAATGATTTTTTGCGCTGCATCCAACGTGCTGTTTATTTTTTCTGTGGCACGAGTCACCGTATCCCTGGCTTGGGTGACTGCGCTTCGGGTCTTATCAATATGAGGATTAATACTCGAGGCGGCAGATGCCTGTGTGTTTTTGACGGTTTTTTTCACACGTTCGGATAATTTTTGCGATTCCTGCTGAAAAGACGCGTTCACATCCTGGATGGCCTGCTCAGTTTGATGTCGAGCCGCTTCAAGATGGTTTTTGGCCGCTTCCAGTTTGGGGTTTTCAGGTGTGCTTGATTGGCTGACGGGCGTCTGTGTTTTGGGCTCATGCATGATCGAGGTTTTTTCGATTGAGGCTTTTGGGGTGGGTATACACCCAGAAAATGTGAACAAAAGCAGCATCAAAGCACTCATAATCTCTACGTGAGAGAAAACAGCATGACGTGACAGATGAAACGACGACATAATTAACGTCTCCATAAACCCACGTGATTCACCGGTAACCCTTTGATAATTTTCAGCAATCACGATACTCCTATTGTACGAAGTCTTTCTGACGTTTGTGTCATTTTTCACTTTATTTTACGCTTTATAGAGACCACTGAGCCCTTTTCCGAAATTCAAGAGTCTCTCCAGACGGACAATCCTTTTATGCACACGACCCTTCCCATTCAGATTATTGGCGCAGGGCTTGCAGGCTCAGAAGCCGCCCTGCAGCTGGCGCACCATGGCATTCCTGTTTCGCTGTATGATATCAAGCCCCAGCGTCGATCGCCGGCGCACCATCGATCGCAATTTGCCGAAATTGTGTGCAGCAACAGCATGGGAGCCCTGGGCTTACATAACGCCAGCGGATTGTTAAAATCTGAAATGCGGCAGCTTAATAGCCACCTGCTGGCCATTGCCGAAGCCGTCAGCGTCCCTGCTGGCCGAGCGCTTGCTGTGGATCGCGAGGCGTTTTCGGATCGTGTCACCGCGGCGTTAACATCCCATCCGCTGATTACCTTGGTTGAACAAGACGTGGCACACATCCCTGAGGATGCGCTGACCATTATTGCCACTGGGCCTCTGACCACCCCCGCACTGGCCGAGGCCTTGTGTCGGCTGATGGGGCAGCATCAATTATTTTTCTTTGATGCCGCCTCGCCCATTGTCACCAAGGAGTCCATTAATTTTGAGCGCGCGTTTTTTCAAAACCGCTACGGGCTCGAACATGGCGAGGAGGCGGGCAGCTACATCAATTGCCCGCTCAACCAAGCGCAGTACAAGGCGCTGGTGGCTTTTCTGAACAACGCTGAAAAAGCCCCCCTCAAAGACTTTGAGCAGCAACCCGCCGACAACTCAAACGCCACAAAAACCGCCTACTTTGAAAGCTGCTTACCGGTGGAAGTGATTGCCAGCCGAGGTGAAAATACCCTCTGTTTTGGCCCCATGAAGCCTGTCGGATTAATTGACCCCCACACGGGCGAGCAACCTTATGCCGTGGTTCAATTGCGCCAAGATAACGCCCTAGCCACCCTGTATAACCTGGTGGGGTTTCAGACCAATTTAAAATGGGGCGAACAGAAAACCATGATGACCCTGATTCCTGGTTTGGAGCAAGCCGAGATTGTCCGCTACGGCGTCATGCATCGCAACACGTATTTGCCAAGTCCAGATGTTCTTTTGCCGACCTTGCAGCTGAAAGCCAACCCCAACACCCTCATTGCAGGCCAGCTGACGGGCACAGAAGGCTACAGCGAATCCATTGCCACGGGGCTGTTTGCCGCCCTCAATGCGGTGCGACTTTATCAGCATCAATCGGCCATAACCTTGCCCGAAACGACCATGCTGGGGGCGTTGCTGGCCTATATTACCCGCCCAGAGGCTTCAGGCAAAGGTAAGTTTCAGCCAATTAACGCCAATTGGGGGATTTTGCCCCCCTTGCCTGCCCCCAGACCTCGTAAAAAGGCCGAAAAAGCAGAACGGCATGCCCAGCGGGCGGTTGACGCGTTGCAAGCATGGCAAGCGCAGAGGAGCCCTTAGTGTGGGGTAGACATTTGCGCAGGTGTATTTTGCACGCTTAGCTTGACCTGAAATTTTAACGTTTTAGGATGTTTTTCCCATCACAACAAACGTGATTCAAATTGATGTGCTCGCTCTGTTTATTTCAATAAAAATTCAATCTTGAGGATCTTTATGGTTACCATTCATGCAGAACCTATGTCATATCCAAAATTTAACGTTAAAACATTCGATGGTACTGAACCGAATACACGTTGGGAAAAACAAGATGGAAAAATGGTTGCAGTGAAAGGTGATCATCCTGTTTCAAGAATTGAAAATCCGAATTCAGGCGATTTATCCGAAGCTACTGCTTTTGAAGGCAAAGATATAGATAGTCTTGTTATAGGTAACCGTCAATTCTGCGCTTATGTCCTCCCCGGCACTAAAGTGCAAATGAAAAAGGGAGCAACTGCAACGGTAGGTCACCCTGATGCAAACTGGCAGCGCCCGACTGAAGAAGAAACCTTCTTTACAAATCCAGCATTAGTGCTTTCCCGCCTAAAACAAGCTTTAAGAGGTCATCATGCAGTGATAGGTGCTGGAGGTAAAGGCACAAGAGCACTTTTTGGACAGCCAGGCTTAAAGCCTACATTACCCGTTGATAGTCGAGGAGGTAGCTTTCTAACGACCCATATTGGTCAATTAGCAACAGAGCATCCTGACTCTATAACTATTGTGGCTCCCCCCGGCTATGGTGAACAATATAGCTCTCATATTCACTCAGTAATGGGTGAAAAAACTCCTAAAAATTTAAGTGTTACTGAACAGCCCGACTCTTCAGAAACAGGTTTAACAGGTTCAGGGTATGGCATATTGACTGGTATTGCGAGAAAAAAGAAACCGACAGTGTTTGTCCCTGTTGACGCTGTTCAAAGTAAAGTAAATTGGGGAAAATTTATAAGCGCTTATAAAAATCCTGAAGGTCATCAGCAATATGCAACTGTTTTAGGAGGTATGCCTGTTGGGGATCATCAATACCAAAATCTTGGGGTTGCAACGGTAGAACCAAATGGAGAGATTAGTTCTTTTCGAGAAAAGCCAAGCTTCTTGTCAGCTGAGCAGTTAAAGAAAGCCTGGGTCAATACCTTTGCAATGTTATTTGACCCTAGACAAGCACGCAACGCAATTAAAGAAGTTATGGCAAGAAGAGCAGAGGAAATAAAACAAGCACAAAGAGGTGCTGGGCCTCTTGTTGATCTAGACTATATGAAGTCTGTTATTCCTATATTGCAAGAGCAAACTGGACTCCCTCTTGGTATGGTGCCACATGCAAAATTATGGTCAGACGCAACAAGTACACCAAGGAATTATCTTGATGCTAGGCTTGCGCGAGAGCCAAAAAGTGCAGAAAATAAAATTGTGCCTCTCGTACCCATGGAGCCGTCTGAGGTGAGGAGAAATTTTATTAGTAATGTTCAAGGTCCCCCAGTTATGGTAACCCTCCAAGTAAAACCTAATTAATTCCTTCATACCAAAGAGATACCCTCGACGCCAGCTGCTCGGCCAGCACCAGCGTTGGGGGTATCTCTTCTTCAGGCATCCACTGCCCCAGGCACGCCGCAGCATAAGGCCTTTCTGTCAGGCTCGTCGTATCACTTTGCGGTGCTTGCGCAGGCAGCCCCGCCGGGGCGTGGCTCAGGTTTACCCCAATGCCCGTCATCACCGCACTCAGCTGCCCCGTCGGCAACAACTGCGTTTCAACCAAAATACCCGCTAATTTTAACAACTCCCCCCCCC
>JAYKJM010000111.1:0-4759 GCA_035285385.1 Vampirovibrionales bacterium | reverse complement strand
CCCGTGGCTAACGTCAAATCCCCAATCAAATCCAGCATTTTATGAAAAATAGGCTCATCTGCCATTCGCAACGGGGTGGTGGTGCCGCCATCTTCGTTGAGGCCTAGCGTGTTATTTAGTGAAACCCCCTTGGCCAGCCCCTGGGCTTGCAAAACCGGAAGCTCTCGCACCAAACCAAAGGTGCGGGCGGATGCCAACTGCTCAATACTATCTTGACAGGCGTCCCACTGGCACCAGCGTTGCCGCAGCATCGGATGATCAAAATCCACGGCATACGTGATCTTAAAATGCGTGTCAGGGAGGGCGATGATCTCAATCTGATCGCTATGTCGGTAGACGAGCGGCTTTGAAAAATCAAAGCGCGAGGGGCATTTGATAGATTCTGGCAGGCGACGCAAAGGCTCCAGCCATGGAGCGGCACTCCCATCCAGCAGCGGTAACTCTGGGGCGCCCATCACCCGCACCGTCACATCCAGGCGATGGGTCATGGCACAGGCGGCCAAAAAATGCTCAACAATTGATAACGTTACCCGCCTGGAGGTATCCGCCAGGGTAACCCCTCGATCCGCGTTGACAACCGCCTCAAGGGTGGCGGGAATTTCCACGGGCGTGTCATGTTCAGTGCGTGCGTACAAAAACCGCACGCCAGAGCCAGGCAAATTTGATGATAATCTGGCCGTGACAGGCAAGCCGCTAATCAGGCCAATGTCGCTCAGGCTGATATCGGCCTGCGCAGGCAGTGCACTGGCCTCAACAGCAGAGGCCTCAATAAGCCCCGGCCTCATGTTAAGCCTCCTCGTTGTTGGGGGTGTCAGAGGCTTTGGCCAAGACGCCCTCAAGCTGCTGAAGTTGTTTTTTAAGCGATTTGATATCAGAAGCCATCTCTTTGAGCTTGTTGATGTAGATGAGGTTGGTCATGGTTTGCCGTCGAGGCAAAGCGGGCAGGCCTGCCACCACTTCCTTGGCAGGGACATCGTTCATAACGCCTGCCTTGGCGGTAATAATAGCGTCATCGCCCACAGTAAGATGATCCGCAAGCCCCGCCTGGCCTGCAATCACCACACGGTTACCAATGTTACAACTGCCGGCAAGCCCCACCTGGGAGACAATCAGACAATTTTCGCCCACCGTGTTGTTATGGCCAATCATGACCTGATTGTCCAGCTTGGTGCCTCTGCCAATTCGGGTTTCACCAAGCGTTGCGCGATCAATGGTTGTGCCGGCTCCCACTTCGACGTCATCTTCAAGAACCACGGTTCCCAAAGAATTAATGCGCATCAGCTCCGTATTTTTGGCTTCAATTTTGCCAGCCTCGCGCGCGGATTCGATGCTTCCCACCTCGGGCGTAACATAGCTAAAACCATCGGCACCAATGGCAGCATTAAAATGCACAATAACCCGATGACCTAATTTGACACGCTCGCCAATACGCGCCCCAGATTGAATCAGGCACCCATCCCCCATCACCACATCTGCGCCAATGGTTACGTTGGGCATCAAAACAGTATCCGCACCAATCACGGCGCGCTCGCCAACGGTACAAAATGCGCCAATTATAACGTTGGTACCAATTACGGCCGACTCTGCAACCATCGCCATGGGATGCACCCCAGCAGAGGGCACGTGCAAAGGCTTGTTAAAGAGCGACAAAAGATGGGCCATGCTCACCCGAGGGCGCTTGACAATAAGGGCGGCACGCATTCCTGTGGCCTGTTGCATCATGGCAAAGAGATCATCATCCGAAGCGTCCATACTGACAGGCAAGCCTTCTTCCGGGATGACAATGGCTTCAACCGTTGTTTGGCGCAATAAGTCCAGAACCGCCATATCCAAGACCATGACCAAATCACTGGGCGCGTTTGCCTGACGCGGATGAACCACTTGACGCACAACAATATCGGGTGAGCCAATCAGCCGGCCACCCAGCCATGCCGCCAATTCTCCAGTGGTGACAGACGAAACCCCCGCTTGCAGCGGCCCAACCCGTGCACGACGATCCTTAAGTTCAGAGGCATTTGCAGAACCAGACAGAACAGCAATCATTTGGGGGGATCCTCTTAATGGGTGTGTTTCAAAATACTGTTAGAAATCTTTTCTAGTGTAAAATAAACGCGACCGAGTGGTCGAGAGATTTTTTAGTAACGTATCGTATGATACGTGTTGCGTGTGAAAGGCGAAAGGGCTTGCCATGACCTTAGACTTCTGGATGCAGGTGGGCTGGGGCCTTTTACTGCTGGTTTTGATAGTGGCCGATTGTGCCATGTTTACCAATGCCATTGAGTGGCTCGGCAAACGTCTGAATCTCTCTGATGGAGCGGTTGGTAGCGTGCTTGCAGCCGTGGGAACAGCACTGCCTGAAACCATGATGCCCATCGTTGCCCTCAGCGCCGGCTTGCTGGACCCTAAAATTAGTTTACGTGTTGGGCAGGATATTGGGGTGGGCGCAATTTTAGGGGCGCCTTTTTTGCTGTCTACCCTGGCGATGGGACTGACCGGGCTGACTTTTATAATCCAGAAGGCCGTGGGAAAACGTGACGGCCTGATGCGGCTGGATATGCCTTGGACAAGGCGGGATCTCAAATACTTTTTTGTGGCCTATGCCTTGTTGATTTCAGGGCACTTTTTACCCATGTATGGCATTCGTGTTGGCCTGGCCGTCACACTCTTGATGCTCTACGGGCTTTATGTCACCAGAACCCTCATGAAAGCCCAGAAAGACACGGCCCTTAGCGAAGAAGTCCACGATGAGCTTCAGCCCTTGTGGTTTGCGCCCAGGTTTTCAGTGCCGTCGATGTTATCCATCTGGCTTCAGGTGGGGGTGTCTCTGGGGGCGCTCATCTGGATGGCACACGAATTTGTGGATGTCATTCAGGCCACCGCTGAAACCCTTCACATTGCACCGCTGGTATTGAGCCTGCTGATTATTCCGATTGCCACAGAACTTCCTGAAAAATTCAACAGCGTGGTCTGGGTGCTTCATAAAAAAGACAACCTGGCACTCGGAAATTTAACAGGCGCCATGGTGTTTCAAAGCTGCATTCCCGGCGTTGTCGGTCTGCTGATGACGCCATGGCATTTAGAAGGCCTGGCTTGGGCTAACGTAATTTTTTGCGTCGTTAGCAGTGCCATCATGTTTTTGTTTGCGCGCGGAGGCGCACTGACGCCATGGGTTTTTGCCTCCGGTGGAATCCTCTATTTAGGCTACCTGAGCTACGTGTGGCAAACGGTATTCTAATACAAGCATCTTGTATCTATTTTTTTAATCCGCTTTTATTTAAGGTGATCGTCGTGGTGCGCCATCCAAAAATGCGCTGACGGATACGGTAATAGTCTCCTCATAAACAAGCCAGATGTTCGCTAAAATAGTGACTTGACGAGCCTGTCAGACGTGTAAAATTATCAATCCGGAATTTATGTCCCAATTTCTACTTAATAAAGAGGATCTCATGATGTCTCACGCCGCGCTTTCAGACGCCATTGAAGGCTCCATTTCAAAGTCTGTTGCACCGAGCACGTTTCAGCAAACCCCGGAGCCCTCTGTGGGAGGTGTCGCTCTGGAAGAACTTGCCAAAACCTACGCAACGCCGCTTTATATTCTGGATAAAGCCACCATTCGACAGCAGGCGACCTCGTATCTTGAAACCCTCAAAACAGCTTATCCCGGTGAAGCCGTGGTGTTGTATGCGGCCAAAGCCAATTTAAATTTGGCGCTAGCCAAATTTGTCAATGATCTGGGGTTGGCCATCGATGTTGTCTCATCGGGCGAGTTATACACGGCATTGCAGGCCGGGGTTTCTGCGGATTGGATTTACATGAATGGCAATAATAAAAGTGATGCCGAGCTCGAAATGGCGCTTGATGCCGGCATTTGCCGCCTCATGGTGGATAACGAGGAGGAGCTGGCGCAAATAGATGCCATTGTGCGAGGCCGAGGTCTTAAAGAAAAACCCGCTGTATTGCTCAGGGTAGCTCCGGGTATTGAAGCCCACACCCACGATTATCTAAAAACGGGCACCGATAGTAACAAATTTGGTATGCCCATCAATCGCATCCCTGAAATTGTGGGCGTTTGTTTAACACGCTACGCTGAAACGATTGATTTAGCTGGCTTACACGCTCATATTGGCTCTCAAATTTTTGATGCTCTGCCCTATCAGGATTTGGCACGCATTATGCTAAAAACCTACGGTGACTTGCGAGAACGTTTTAATGGTCTGATTTTGCGCGATTTGGATCTTGGGGGAGGGCTTGGCATTTGCTATCAAACCAGTGATGACCCCCCTTCCATTGAGGAGGCCATTGCTCAGTTGGCGCGCACGGTGGCAGAAACCGCTCAATCGATTGATTACCCATTACCGCGCTTATTGCTAGAGCCTGGCCGCAGCCTGGTTGCAACGGCTGGCATCACGCTGTATACGGTTGGAACCGTAAAAAAAACTGAAAGTGGTCGCGTCTTTGTCGCAGTGGACGGGGGTATGGGAGACAACATCCGCCCAGCATTGTATCAGGCAGACTATAGCGCCCTTGCCATTGTAAAATCATCTCAGAAAACGCCAGAACAGCAGGCCGAGCCTGGGGTGCAAAGCGCACGCGTCACCCTGGTTGGAAAGTATTGTGAATCGGGTGACGTCTTGTTACGCGATTGGCAAGCCCCACGGCTGGTTGCAGGCGATCGTGTTGTCATTTTTGGAACAGGGGCTTACAACTACGCCATGGCCAGCACCTACAATCGCATTGGTCGCCCCGCCATGGTATGGGT